>DLIO01000123.1 GCA_002483765.1 Lentisphaeria bacterium UBA7640
CTTTTTGAGACTAAACTTTTACATAAATCTTACAAATGTTTTCCAATAATACTTCAGCCATATTTTTTCCTTAATTTTAAGTTTTTCAGGTCCACTAATTTCACTAATGAACACTAATAATTTCTTTTCTTCTCATCCGTGACCATTTTTTAACCATGTCGCATGACGTGGCGCGTGAACCTTTCTTGCCCTCATTTTTTTTCCGTGCTTTCTGTGCTTTCCGTGGTTAAAATTCCCCCCTTCCCAATTTCAGCATTCAGCATTTTCCCCTATCCTTTCACTCCGCCAAGCTGGATACCTTTGACGAAGAATCTTTGACCAATCAAGAATATCGCCACCAGGGGAACAATACTCATTAATGATCCTGCCATCAATAAATTCCATTTGGTGCTGTGTTCGCCCATAAAATACGCCAATCCTACCGGCAGAGTCATTTTTTCTGAGGTTTGCAACACAATCAGCGGCCATTGAAAATTGCGCCAGTTCCCGAGAAAAGTGAAGATACTTAAAGTTGCCAGAGCTGGCTTGGATAAAGGGATTGTTACATTCCAGAATATCTCCCAAAGATTACAGCCATCAATGCGAGCGGCATCTTCAAGTTCGGTCGGCAGTCCCATAAAGAACTGTCGCAACATAAAAGTGCCGTAAGCCGAAAATATTCCTGGAATAATGATCGCTTTATAGGAATCAATCCAGCCTAAGTAGCGGAGCAGTAAAAACAGCGGAATCATGGTCACGGCACTTGGGATCATCATAGTCGCGAGGTATGCGAAGAATACTTTGTCACGTCCCCACCAATTCAAACGTGCAAACGAAAATGCGGCAAACGCACTGGTTAGCACCTGACCGCAGGTAACGCAAAGCGCCAGCAAAAATGAATTCAGAGCAAAGGCGGCGAATGGCACGACTTCCCACACTTCCGCATAGTTTGACCATTTTATCGGATTAGGAATCCATTTGGGTGGGAACTCAAAAACATTATTGCCATCTTTCAGACTGGTCGAAACCATCCAGAAAAATGGAATCAACATCCCGAGAGCGAGAATGGTCATAAAAATATAAAGAAAAATCTTTTTTACAGTATTAAAACTCATTGTTCTTTCCTTTGGAGTTGAATTAATAGGTTACTTTTTTGCCGCCGTATTTCCAGTTGATTAGCGTTGCCACCAGCACTATTGCGAAAAGCACCAGCGCCATTGAGGACGCATAACCCATATTGAAAAGTTCATAAGCGTTGCGGTAAATATGAAAACTCAAATTAGTAGTACTCCCAGCCGGCCCCCCGCCGGTCATAATAAAAACGGAATCGAAACTACCCTGAAATCCACTTATTATCGACATCGTGAAGATGAAAAAAGTCGTCGGACTGATCATCGGAAGCGTGATGTGGTAGAATTTTCGCCAGTTACTGGCTCCGTCCATATCGGCGGCTTCATAAAGTTCAGGATTGACGCCCTGAAGTGCGGCAAGATAAAGAATCATGTTGGTTCCACCCATGCCAGTCCAGATGCCCATGAAGATCAGTGCTGGTTTTGCCCAGAACACACTGCCGAGCCAATTTGGACCGTCTATGCCGATATAAGAGAGCAATACATTTAAAAGCCCGAAGTCGGGATTATAAATCCAGCGCCATAATAGTAGCAAACCTATTCCGCTACAGATACTGGGGAAAAAGTAGAGCGTGCGATAAACTATGATGCCACGCAAACTTTTATTCACCATGAGTGCAAGAAAAAGACTGGCCGCCATTGACAGTGGAATACCGGTCATCAGGATAAGGGTATTGTAAAAAGAGTTCCAGAATGCTTTGTCCGAAAATAATCTGGTAAAATTACCTAGTCCAATAAACTGAGGCGCGGTAAGGATATCCCATTTATAAAATGCCAGAATAAACGCCGCACAAACTGGCAACAAGGTAAAGATCATAAACCCGGTAAAATTGGGCAGGATAAACAAGAATCCCGCCGCACACTCTCTTAATTTTTTCTTCTCAATCATGATCTACTCCTTCTGTTGCTATATTATTTGAAGAATGTTCATTTAGCGCCGCGTCAGCTTTTTTAACGACTTTATCCATCTCGGTTTGAATATCGGACATCCCGAGGCGGGCCTTATCGAGAGCAATACCAAAATCGCTCGATATCGAACGCAAAGCATAAATATTGTCCAGCGGGCGAGATGCCAGCAACGATTGGATCAAAACGTTTTCATCAAACGAAGTATCGGGACGGTTCCGAAACTCCGGCGAAAGGCCAATGCTTTTCCTGGCCGGAATATAGTAGTTATCGAAGCAATACTCTTTCATCACTTTATGACTGTTCAGGAATTTCACCAATTCCCATGCTTCATCTGGATGTTTTGTGCCACTCCAGACGACCCAGCCAGAGCTGGTATAACGAATCGGCCGACCATATTTACCTTTGGGAGGCATAGCAATACCCCAGCGGATATTACTGTTTTTTCCCGCGTCCATAATCATCGGCAGGCCATAGGCGAGGGCGACTATCATACCGATACGACCGGAAGCAAAGTTTTCATAAACCCCGGCGGATTCCGTGCCACCGAGTGATTTGGCAGTGGCATGATGTTTACGTTCCAGATCAAGAATAAAATTTAGTGCCTCAATCGCCTCGGGCTGGTTCAACAGGCATTTAGTATGTTGTGTATTGACCATATTCCCGCCGTTTGACCAAATCCAAGGGATTGCGCCCGCCCACCAGTAGCCAACGACACAACCGGCTTGGTCGATACGTCCATCTCCATCAATGTCTTTGGTCAGTTTGATCGCGGCTTCCTGAAAATCCTGCCAAGTCCAGCTGTCGTCGGGATAGCTCAGATTTGCTTGATCAAACAGGTCTTTATTGTAAAAAAGTACTGTACCGCTACCTTCGAGCGGCAGATAGTGAACTTCTTGCTCGGTAGACTGGGCATCTTCAAGGCCAACTTTAAAATAATCATCAAGGTCGTAATTATCCCTTTTTATCATCGGCATTAGGTTTAAAAGGGTATCTTTTATTTTGAAAGAGTTAACCTGTTTACCTGAAAAATGCACCACATCGGCACAAGTCTTACCGACCATCATGGTCTGGACTTTTATATAATAATTACCCGGCGCTTTGTTATGTTTTACTCGAATATTGGGGTGGGTCTTTTCAAAGAGCGCAAGCAATTCTTCAAACTTTTTTTCGTAGCCCGGCGGTGGATTTGCCAAAAGCCTTAATTCAATTTTACCGTCATTAATGATTTTCGGTCGGTCATAGACCAAAAGCACAAACAGGATCACTAAAAACCCTAATAAAAACGTCAACTTATACCAGTTAAACATAAAAACTGTCCTTCTTCTTTAAAACAAATTTATTCATCGATATATTCCTTTATTTCTAAAATTTTAACTTTTCATGGATAACTTAACCATTGATCAACACTAATTGAACACTAGTTATTCGTGCCTTTTGTACCCACCCACCCGAATGATATGGCGTGCCTGTCACGGTAGGAATGCCGGTTGCCCGGCACCCCCCGTGCAGATCCGTACGTGCGGAACTACCGCATACGGCTCCTACCTCGAGTATTGGCGAACACGAACCTCGTATTCGCACACCCTCAAGTCCAAACAACGTCCTTATCCGGCACTGTGTCCGGCAGACGGCTTCCTTGCGAGTGTTCCTCTTGGTCGATGTCCTTTCCTCCGCCGCCTCCGTAGAAGCAGGGCTTCCTTGTTCGGCAGTTTCTCAGGTACTATGACATCGTCCGACTTCCGGGTCGCATAAACATCAGTTCATCGGGTTCTCTCCTTCACTGATGCCACCCCATACCGCTTTCCCAGCGATTGGGGAGCTTGCCGGATCTCCCGATTTCCGCTCGTGGAGTTTCCATGCACGCAATGGGTCTCAGACTCCGCTGGAAGTGTCACACCTAGCCAATTTAAAGTCGATGTGCTCACTGTTGCAGTCCCCTCACGAAACAAGACCTGCTTCCAGAATCAATGATTTCGGAGCTCAATACCATGCCTACATTTTCCCCTGTTAACGCTTCCCTACGCCCTTGCGGGTCGTCAAGGCATAACTCGGGGCCATGATGCCTGGCCAAGGCTTTCATGTGAGAAACTTTCATTCTCTACTCCACGCCGGCTTTGATCGGCGCTTTCTTTGTGTATTTAGTGCTTAAAGACGCATTCTATGGTTTGTCCCTCAAAATTAACTTCATATTTCCAGACGTTTTTAGAATGTTTTTTCAGTCCATCACTCGGCTCAAATCCATCTGGCACGAAAATAAAAATGTTCCCGATTCTTCCTCTATCGGTCGTTTTGATTTTTAGTGTATTATTGATAAATTCACAAGAATCAAGCTCTATGCCACCCTGCGTGATATGAAGGTCTGTGCCCAGTACTTGTGGAACATTCTTATTTTTTCTTATTGCAAGGATTTCACAAGAATGAGCTTCCAGAGGAATTGATATGGAATTCATGAAAGAGCCATAATATTTTTGTTTCCAAAAACCAAAAACGTGATATTCTTGTTTGTCATCAATACCAAGTTCCGAAAAACTTACCGTTTTCACATCTTGATGATCTGAATAATTAAACAATGCCACAATCTTCCAGTGGTCATTTGTGATGGCAATGTCGGCAAGCAAAACTTCAGGAATATCTTTTTTCAGAAAATCAACTGGCGTTGCAGTAATATCGCAGATTGGAAATATTTTCTTCAAAATCTTCAATCTTGATGGCGACAAAGTGGTCATTCGGTCACCGAGAATAACACTACCACCATAAAGTCCGATTACCGTTGCCCAAGTTTGGGCTTCGTTAAGAGAAAGTTCCGAACGGTCATCTCTGACTATTAAATAATCCCCGTCATTAATCCACAGCCGTTTATTCATATATGAAGCATTGAGAGTTGAACATATCGTTCGTTTAATATAACCACTACCATGATAACGATCTCTTTCTCCTAGATGAACATTCGGAATTTTGCTCCAATCCCATCTAGCACCCGCATCACCGCCTATTCTCATCGCATCTACAATTCCGATTGAAGGACCAAATACCCCTCCCATAAAAACCGTTCCCTTTTTCATTCCTGATCGAAAGGCCTTAATCCCTTGACGGTAGGCCTGGCAGGAAGTCGCACTGGAATTATAATGCATACCCTTGACCATGCCAAGTTTTGAAGCTCCATCAATTTTTATATATTCAAAACCCCATTCTTTAGTAATTTTTTCAGCAAGTTTATTAAGATATGTTTGTACTTCAGGATGGGTACCGTCCAACGCGAAAAAAATACGTCCTGTGGGGGCCGGGGTTTCATCTTTATCTTTGACCAGCCAATTGGGATGTTCTTTTGCTAAAAAACTGTCTCTATGTGCCCAAAATGGCACCAACCACAGTCCTGCTTTAAAGCCTTTTGCCTTAATTTTTTCCACTAACCACTTTGGTCCATGGGGGAAGTTTTTATTCCATTTTTCCCATTCAAAAAGTTCTTCAATAGTGTATCCAGCGTCAATTTGTATATATTCTACAGGAAGTTCTTTTTTGTGTAGAGCTAAAAAATTAACATTATCCAAAATTGATTCTTCAGAAATATCACCAAAGTAAAAGTCCCAAGTACTCCAGCCGATAATGGGTTTCGTTTTCATCTTACTTTTCATCTCTTGCTGAACTCGCAATGCGTAATTTTCAAGGCCTTTTTGCGCGGTGTCATCAATATTAACAAACAACTTTTCCGAAGGAAGTTTTTCTCCCGGCATAAGTGTAGTTTTTTCCGTATCGCAAGAAGCGGAAAATTTATTTAAATTTAGAAATGTATCAAAATTAAATGTGAATTTGCCAAACATATCAGCGGTAGTAATAAATCCCATGTTCAACGCAGATTCAGTTGATTTTCCATAAAGACATATCATCATCTCAGACGAAAAGGCCTTGCGTATATAAAGCTCATCGAACAGCCAAATTGGCTTAATGTCATAAAAATGCCGTTCAAGTGACAATAGATGAGCCTGATTAAGCGAACCGGCAATATCCATTTTCCCATATTGTTCTTGGCAAACCAAGAAAGGGATCAACTTTTTCACACTAATAGTTTCATCAGTTATATTTCTTACTGATAAGCGTATTAACAAATTGTCCTTTTCTTCGGTAATTTGCCATTCCATCTCAGGACAATTTTTCTTAGTGAAAGATAAATGCACTGAATGGCCTATAATATTCTTGCTTATTGAATCAGCCACAGATGATTCAAAACAATGCATTATCCCGGTATGATCAATCCACTCCACTGTACATGAAATGTTTTCAAGTTTTACTTTCTCGTTACTTGAAATAAGATTAAACATATTGTTTTGTTTATTGAATGAAGATTTCATTTAATTTTAACTACCCTTAATTTTAAATTTTTATAAAAACAGAAAAAGTTTCTTGCAGATGTCTTTTCCCCCCAAAAAACTTCTTCCCTTAATGCCCAGTGAAAGTAACTTTCCCAGATTATTTTACTCCCGTTGCCACCAAAACATTTAATGGTGGCAATTTTATCTTCATATTTTTGATATACTTGACGGTTTTATTGCATGTAACACCGTCACGACCATTAAATACAACAATTTTCACTTTTGTAAAATCATTGTCAAAATCCAGCACAGCAGTTCGTGCTTCCCGGAATGCTACTGCCACAATTTTATCCGTACCGTTGACCTGCGGACAATCTCGCTTTGTCCATTTGAAATACTCCAAGTCTGTTTTGATTGTCTTCTCTGCAAGGTCTTGGGTGATAAAACTCGGCCACAGAGAGTTTACCAATACATTTCCTGCTTTATTTTTTGCCCCTATTATATAATTTTGATTAGAAGTGTTTTGAGACGAAGCCATCCTAGTTGGATAAATGGCTCCTTTAATTGTTTTGCCAGTAGCACGGGTTAAATTTCCCATATTAGAAATCTTAAACATATCTTTGCTACCATTTTCGTTATATTCATCAGACGGAAAAAAATTCCTGCACATTTGTTCAAAATCTTTCAAACTTAATTTTTCAAACAGTTGTTCTTCTGGTATCTTATTTCCTTTTTCATTATACATCGGAGCATACATCAGGTAGATATTCTGTTTAGTATAGTTGAATTTGGCGGGCAAAAGTAACCCGGCATAGATGACATTTTTGTATTTACTAACATCTTTAGTCACATCTACATCACAGAATTGTTGCAGCAAGCCAACAGCTATCTCATTAGTTTGCCTAGCGGCGATAAAACGATATATTCTTCGAGTTATTTCCCAATCTGCATCTGGGTCATAATAATAAGCAATATCACTTTTTTTATAAGATTTAATGAATGGAACAAGTTTTGAAACCAAACGAGTCACATCGGCAAAATTATCGACATAAGCACCGTCTATTTTGGGCGAATCTTGGAGTAACCATACACCGCCTCCTGAAGATTGAATAAATACGCCATCACTTACTGCGTACAATAGAGCCAAGTAAGGCACAACTTCTTCAGGTGAATTACCATAAAGCTTAGTGCCCCATGTCGCTCCTTTTACTTTAGTATTTTTGCCTCCAGAATAGCCGGGGTCTATTCCCATCCACAGAAATTTATTCGGATATTCTGCTTTAAATATTTTCCCCATACCTATCGATGCGGTTATAAGTGAACTGTTAAGAGGGTCTTTAGAGCCACGTCCGTACCAGTAAGTTTGGCATTGCAATATCTCATCAAAATCATTTATTGCACTGTCAATACATGTAACACTTTTATTCCAGTTTCTGGTTATATATGACACCCAAGTTTTTACCTTGGGATTAGCCTTTTTAGCAACGCTGACGAATTTTCTGGCCAAGTCGTTTTGCACCTTATCACAAAACTCCCAAGCCTTTATCGTTCTGGGATCATCAGATTTATGATTTACAAACCCCCATTTTGCGTCTTCAAGCGAATAACCAGAATATTTTGCAAAAGCGGCAATGAATTTTTCTGTTATCGGAGTGATGTGCCCCCCATCTGTCTTTAAAATTGCCGGAGAGAGAAACCATTCATCCATTCCGGCTATATCAATTAATGGAGCCCACCTGGAAAGGTTTGCGAAAAACTCATTATATGCCGCCGATTCCGGTAGTCGCATATATGGGTCCCTTAAACTTCCAGAACCAAACATAAGACTAATTTTTATTCCGTGGCTCCGTAAAAATTGCATCTTCATTTTTGAATCTTGTTTATCTAAAAGTTTTTTACTATAACTCGTTAACAATATATCAGAATTATTCCGTCTCTGCATGTCCAATATGTATTCTTTGGGCCAAGCAATAAACTCATGTGGTCGAATATCGCACATGGTTCTCTTGGACCCGTCTAATGCTGCTTCACTAAGACCTAGCCATTTTTTAGGAGAATTATCTCGATATAACTCCCCAGTTTTTCTTTCAAAAAAAGGCGGTTTCAACTCTCCAAGTTCTTTTGTCGGGAGTGTTAAATTTATTTCTGGCAATGGAGCCCCTTGATATAGGGATCGTTTCTTCCCGTTACCTAAATCAACAATACCAGTCTTGAAGCTGGTAAATGGACCTTCCGCAATATTTGATTTTATGATGTTGCCGTTGGTGTCAACAGCTTTCAGATAAACATTTCTTATTGTAAATAAATCTTCACCTTTAGGAGAATTTTCAATATTGACGATATTCACCGTCGCAAGTGCCGACAACTGCTCATTCGGGATTGCAAGCGATACTTCCTTGTATTCTTCACCTTCTTTTGCAGGAACTTCTCCGACTTTTTGACCGTTAATAAAAATTTCACCTTTTCTACCTGGCTGTATTGCGGTCAATGAGACGTTTCTGAACCAGGCTTTGCCGGGGCGCATATAAAATAGTATATAATGCAATCTTTTGATTGGTTTTTCTGGAGTATAAGTGCGTTCCGCTTTTTCCCAGTCATGAGTTCCGATATTGAAAGGTGCAATAACTGCTCTTGTGCAAGTTCCGTCAGTATAAAAGATATCTAAATAGATAGAATATTTATATGTAGGTTTGCCGCCTTCTTTTTCGGAACTTTCGCATTTACTTTCAGCCGAAAAGGTAATCGGCATGGGCCTGCTTTGATTCAGATTGATATACTGCCGGACACCGACACGTTTGGCAACTTTAACGGTATTGTCACAGAAAATTACGCCATCTTTTTGAATGTTGACATTTTCGTATTGCGTCCATTTCCCGAAACTTATATTATTCAGATTTCTAGAATTTTTGATTTCAAAGCACAATTTTGCTGATTTGATAGACACATTTTCTTTTTTTGATGATTCTGTGGCAAAACTTCCGAATGCTCCAATCAAGAGAACAGTTAATGTTAATGATAAAAATTTTATATTCATTTTGTAAAAACTCCTTTACTTTACTTTGCTTTACTCTAAATCTAATCCAGTTTAGTTTAGTTTAGTTTAATAATTTTCATGCCATTTGTGACATTTTTTGTGATTTAATTTCATACAACGATTTAAGACTCAAAATTTGATTCTTTAAAAATAATATCTTTAAGACGACATGCTTACGTTATTTTCTAAACCATAATGCATCCTCCATTGATATAAATAGCTTATTAATCAACAAATTGAGATTATTCATAAAAAGTCCCTCCCTCGTATAAATAATAACCGTGAGGTCGCCCATCTGCCCTTTTCGTTCTCCAATCAACATGCCCATCCGTAAATAGGATGTTCAATCCTCCGGAATGTCGATATGCAAAAGAAGAAATTTTGTATTCTGCAAAAGAATTTGGTTGCCCAATACTGTAAATAACTACACTCGACATATTATTCCCATCTGTATATACACCATCAACATATTCTAAATCTGCAGCAAGCAGACAACTAGACGGCTTCCTGATTGAGGTTGTTTTTTTACAGAAGCCTTGACTTAAATCATAAAAATATCGGTTATAACCATAACTTAAATTATAGAGAGGTTTTTTGCTTACAAGCTTAGAGAAGCCAGCCCCCGGACAGTAAAAGACAGCGGGTCCACTAGTGGGATAAGTACTTCCGGATGACCAATTTATTCCTAAATAAGAGGATAACATGTAACACCATGATCCAGTTGGACATTTTTTTGATCCAACAGGGAACCATGCGTCATTGTCATTTGCATACATCCCAAATGCAGTACCTATCGAATTTTTTAGGTTACCTGTACACGATATACTCCTAGCCTTTTCTCTGGCCATATTCAGTGCTGGCAATAACATCGCCGCGAGAATGGCTATTATTGCGATCGTTATGAGCAATTCGATAAGCGTAAATGCCCCATTACCAACGAGTTGTGACTTTTCTAGTCTGTTACTTTTCATCTCATTATCTCCTGTTAACTTGGGTGATTTTTTGTCTAAACGATTTTTACTTGCCAATTGATAAGACTTCATTGGTCTTCCTCCTGTTAATTTGGTTGAATTTTCTCTCTTGCTACTTACTTTTTGTAATGCATAAGACTTCATTGGTCGTCCTCCTATTGTTGTGGCTAAATTTGACAATTTATTTAAATATCTTGTCAACCATTAAAATCTACCAATTTTTTAACAACATACCTTGTTTCTTTTATATTGCGAAAAGGAAATTCACTGCCAGCCACAATGCGTCCCCTCCCAAAGCTCTTTAAAATTCTTTGCAGGCCCTCTTGTTTGTCCGTTAAGCGAGAAAATTCAAAAAAGAATTTTTCATCCTCGTTAAACTGCTGGAGTTGAATCGCAATATCTCCTGAGGGTATCCCTTGAAGCACATATTGGTTATCAGGAACTTTTTTTATAAACTCAGCAAGTTCAACAACAGTAACTGGACGCGCATTAAGCGCGCTATGTCGAAAACGATGATCAGCCAAATCACAATTAATCCATAGTTTTAATTTATTCTCGGCACAAAGCTGAAAAAAACGATCAAAATCCGAGTGATCTAGTTGCCAGGAGTGTAAATATGGTGAAATCAAGCCACCTATAAAACCATTTTTTACCGCTTCCAAAATCACTTGTCGCCAATTGTGCGCCAATGGATTTAATATTGCTAATGGCATAACTCTATCCAAATCCTTACAAGATTTTAAAAACGTGCGGTTGGCAATTAATAAATCCGCACGAAAAATGCTATCCAGATCACCGACATAGGCTTGCTGTATTTTGTTTTCTGTTAATATCGAATTTAACATTCTCGGAGTTTTACGCGTGGATTCCCAGAAAGGCCATTTCCCGCAAAAACAGAAGTGTTCTTCCGTCAAAGATGGCAACTCGCCCTTTATGACCTCAGCCTTTTTGCATTCAGGTAAAGCCGGAATAACCTGGATGTTATATATTTTCGCCGCATTTTCCCAAAAAATTTCCTCTTTTGCCTCATTAGAAATATTCGAGAAAATCACTTTTGCGGTTTGTGACGCAAAACTACGGCCAAGAGCGTCAGAGCCAAATAACAAGCGATCGGCTCCTTCTTGTTTACACAGAGTTTCCACCATCGCCGAGTCAGGGTAACCACCACATATATCGAAATAAGTATTAGAACTGCATTCTTTAAGCATCCCCAGACTGTGACGCCAGTTTCCCCCGGAATGTGCGGCGATCATAACGCAATCCGGGCAGATACGTGATAGTTCGGCAAATTCACGTATTGTGATTTCTCCTGGACGATTCCCGTCAGTACGATTATAGGTATGCAATAATACCGGCAACTTACGTTTGGCAGCTTCCTTTAATACCGCTATAGTATTATCCAAACTGCCGTTACTATCTTTTAAAGATATCCAAAGTTTTATGCCACAAGCACCGTTTTCAATACAAGTAGCCAATTCTTCGCGCCAATTTTCCAATTGTGGATTCAAGTAAGCAAGCCATAAAACTCGGCCCTGCGCATAATCCGCAAATTCTTTTGCCGCGATATTGGCTTCGCTGACCACATGCTTTGCCGGATATTCCGACCAGTCACCCAAATGAGATAAAATCATCAGATTAATCTCATTTTTATATGCTTCTTCAAGCATATAATCCCATTTTTGAGGGCTACCTAGTGGAGGTAAATGAACATGTGAATCTATTATCATAAGTTTTTCAATCCTGTCTCGATACGATTCAATGCTTCTTTAATATCTGATTGCTGGTGCGAATAGTTGACGTAGCCTCCGCGGTATAAACAAACTCCAGCATTGAAGATAGCACGATAGAAATTGTCAATATAATCAGCTTTAACTTCTGAGTTAAAATATACAAATGAGAGTGGTGGCATACCTTTTATAACTGCCGGAATTTCATATTTTAACAACAGTTCCCTAAAACCATCGAAAAACATCTCACCCATCTTCCAAAGATGACCAATAACATCATTATCTTTATAAAACTGCATCGTGGCTTTAGCCGCAGCCAGTGAAAGACTCTCGCCACCGTAGGTGGAAGAGACACTCACCTTATCCAGACAATCCATTACTTTTGCTTTGCCCAAATACGTAGATAACGGCATCCCGTTTGCCATTCCTTTGGCAAACACTGCCAAATCAGGAAAGGTATTGAAATATTCTTGAACTCCACCAACGGCAAGCCTAAACCCAGTGACTATTTCATCAAAGATAAGTAAAGATCCTTCACGTTCTGTCAAATCACGTAAGTATGGATAAAAATCTTTTCCGTATTCAATATTTTTGTAATCAGCAGCAACAACTACGGCAGCAATCTGTCCATCTAGTTTCCTAAAAAATTGTTCCATACCTTCCCGGTCATTCCAGGTCGCAACATGATGCAATGCGGCCAATTCTTCAGGGACTCCCGCTTTCTTACCGGTCACATTCGAACTCGGCAGTTGTAAACTCTCATCACTCAAGGTATTTAACCAACCGTTATAACCGATCTGTATGACATGTTTTCTTTTTGTATAATGACGTGCCAGACGTATGCAGGCAGCAATTGCTTCTCCGCCGGTCTTTAAAAAACGAACTCGTTCAGCGCAAGGAATAACTTCACAAAGTAATTCAGCCACATCGCCTTCTAAAGGATGCGGATATCCGAAAACCATACCATTACATAATTGCGCCTTTATCGCATTGTCCACTTCAGGAAAACAATATCCCAAGGTCACCGGCCCCAAAGCATTGCGAAAATCAATATATTCTTTACCATCAGCATCCCATACCCGGCAACCCGAACCCTTAACAATAACTCCCGGCTCTTCCGGCATTAATTTTGCACGCTTAGAACCAGTACTAGAGCCATTCGGGATCACTTTGAATAATCGTTCTGCTTCTAATTCGCTTTTGTTAACTGCTATACCGTCAGACATAATAACTGTTCTCCAAGATAAATTATACTAAATATGTAATAGTTTAGTGTCAAAAA
>DLIO01000111.1:0-24799 GCA_002483765.1 Lentisphaeria bacterium UBA7640
TTAAAGTTATGGGATGTCTCTGACAAATAGCTGTAAATCAGGCTTTCAATTCTCGCGCGCATTTTGCGCGCGCGAATTCAATACCCAAATTATCCTATTAATTACTGTAAGCACCATCTCGAATGATGTGGCGTGCCTTTCCTTGCTTTCTGTGTTTAGAATCCCCTTCCCCACTTTCGTGACCATTCGTGGCATTCGTGGACAAAAACTCTTTCCCGTTTTCGTGCCTTTCGTGTTTTTCGTGGTTAAAATCCCCTTCCCCACTTTCGTGGACATTCGTGGCATTCGTGGACAAAAACTCTTCCCCGTTTTCGTGCCTTTCGTGTTTTTCGTGGTCAAAATCCCCTTCCCCACTTCTCGCTTTCGCAATTTCCTGTTTGTGGTCAGGGGTTTTTCACAAGGGCTTATTCGTCATGATCCTTACGGCGTAGAGATTTTTTGATAGAATGTTTGGTCTTGCTATCGAGTCGACGTTTTACGGAGCCGCGGGTTGGACGTGTGGCGCGCCGGACTCGGGGAGTGTGGAGCGCGCCGCGAATCAGCGCTAACAGCCGTTCACGCGCCGCTTCGCGGTTTTGTAATTGACTGCGGTGGGTTTGTGAAGTCACCGCTAAAACTCCATCAATAGTTAGCTTTCCGAAGAGACGTTCCAGAAGTCGTTTTTTGACCTCTTCGGGTAATGCAGATTCGGCGACATTCCAACTCAAACGTACCGCAGTCGCTACTTTATTGACGTTTTGACCGCCGGGTCCGGAAGATTGGTGAAATGTTTCCTGAAACTCATGAATTGGTAGGATTATTTTTCGGCCGTTGAAATACATTACTGCGCTTTTTCTGATTTTATAATTTGTTGCTGGCTTTCAATCTTTATAGCCGATTCCGGCACTACCGTCATTGCAGGTAGTGGTTCAGATTTTTGAGTATGGAAAGCTTCAAATCCACTATTATTCCATAGAATCACCATCAGATAGAGCGATAATTGAAAAATCCCCCAACTGGCGTAAGTCATCATTAAAACACTACAAACCTTGACCCATTTCGACCCAAAAGCGCGTAAAAACCAAAAGCGTACTAACAACCAGATCGCCAATAACGCACTAAAGTTAATAATTCCCAACGCAACAGCTTGATAACCGTTGCTAGTAATAAAGTCCATCATGCCTGGCCCATCGATGCCGAAGATAATATTAAAAACGCTGATTAACCACAAAAATGGATATGCGCAAAAAAGCAAAAACCAAAGCAAAAAACCTTGCGAATTAGATTGATTCAATTCAAACTCTTGATTCAAACAGAAAAGAACCGAAACCAAAATTATCACTCCAGTTAAGGCACAAAGAAAATCCCATTGGCGCCGCGCCTTCTTTTTTGTATTGAGCGAATCGCGATGTGGAATATGAAACAGGTTAAATTTTGTCATAGCAATTTCCTTCCTTAATGTTTTTTGCGTTCACCAAGCCCGACGCGCTTAGTTAAAACATAGGTAACGTAACCAATAACCGCCATTACCAATATCAATCCGCTATAAGCATGGGGCCACCAAAGATGATCGGTCATCATAGTAAATTCAGACATCCCACCTAAACCGGTAATGACACTGAGCGGCATGAAAACGATATTAATAATGGTCAATTGCTTCATAACAATGGCCAGATTGTTGCTAACTACCGACACGCGTGCGTCGGACATACCAGTCAAAACTCCAGCATAGATATCCGCAAGGTTGTTGCACTGTTCGTTTTCCACCTTGATATCATCAAGAAAATCTTCTTCATCTTCGCTAAAACCAAGTTTACGGGAATCTGACCTCAAGCGCGTTAAAAGCACCTGATTAGCACTAATCGCGCTTTCGTAATAAGTCAAACTTTTTAATAGTGTGAACATGTTGACCAGCGACTTATTAGTGACCGAAAATTCAATTTTATTTTCAATTTCATCAGAAACTGAACGGATGATGCGCAGATGTTCTAAAAAATGATGAGTTGAGTGATAAAGCATTCGCAACATAATACCCGGGATAGAGTTGCCACGCAACATCATTTTTCCGTGTTCAAAAATATACATTGGTTCAGCCTGCAGAATAATGACGCGATCTTTGAATAAAAACATGCCGAACGACGCGACGCGGAAATTGAGACTGCGGTCGCCTTTATAGTTGCGGGGTTGTTTCATAATCACCGCCACATGATCTTCTTCGTATTCGATTCGTGATATTTCATCATCATCAAGCGCAGAATAAAAGGTGTGCTCATCAATGCCACATTCTTCTACCAAATAGCGTTTATCGTCTTCGTCCGGAGTCGTGTAAACTTGGATTTTGCCAATTATTTCTGGCGGACACTCGGAGACGCGCCCAGCAGTAATGTCGTAACTTTTAAACATAATTTATTCCCTTAATTTCTTTTTAAATGCAATAGCGGGCAACGCACTTGCGTTCCGTGAGCGACGGGAATGAACCGATAATTACGCGCGGGGCTGCGATAGGCAGCAAAAAACAACGTACTGCTAAATCATACAGCAAAGGAGCAGAGTGCCGATTGATTGATTAGCAACCCCGCGCAATCGCGGCCCAGGGTCGTCGTTGCTCTGGTGTTTATCCTGCTTCTTTTCCATGATCTGTTTCCATAATTATTATTTGGGAGCGATATCTCTTTAAAATACCAGTAATAGGACGTTTTTCAATGTTCCGAAATAGTAAAAACCCGAAATTTAGCGGGCTCGTTTGCCAGCGAGAACCGACAGTTTTTCACGGAAAATTTTGGCATTGTGTCGGATGTCAACGGGCAACGCTTTAATGAATCTGATATCGCTAATTTTTTCTGTAAATGGGTATTCTGTGCCCAACTCAAGCAATTCAGCGGTTAATCTAGCACGGCTCCGAGCGTTGCGTGGGTAATGTGTCGCGAACGGTTCTACGAATAATACCGCGCCATCACAACCCTGCACTAACGCAGTGCGATATATTGCGGGATGGCAATTAAACACCGCTTCGGAGCAAACTGGATAATAAACCATATTATCAGCATAAACTAAATGGTTCTTGCGCCCGCAGAACCACAAACGTCCGCGTTCATCAAAATATCCGGTATCGCCCATGCGATGCCATTTGCCTGCCGAATCTGCAATTTCCGATTTTGCCGTCGCGTCTGCATCGTTAAAATAAGCAGCTTTAACCACATCGCCGCGAACCACAATCTCGCCACGTTCGCCAATCGACAACTCTAAATCTGGATGCCATTCAAGGATTGTTCCATCTCTGCACTCGATGATCTTGATCTCCATGCCTGGGTTTGGATAGCCGACGCAATAGCCAGCGCCATCGCGAGTTGCAACGGCGGTTTTTGCCAGCATTTCAGTGCCACTAAAAGTGCTGGTAGTCAAGGCTTCAGTCGCTCCGTATGGCACCCAGGTTTCGCCGTCAACTGCAATAACGGCTTTAATAGCGCAATGCAGTTCCTCGCCGACTGGCGCGCCAGCCATCAATACTTTTTTCAGCTTCGGCATTTTTAAATTATGCGCGATTGCGTAATTAGCAGTTACGCGCCACAGAGCTGGAGAACCGAATGAAAAAGTGACGCCGTGGGCATTGATTTCGCGGATGATATTTTCCGGATTGACTTCGGCTGGATGTCGAAAATCCATTTTGGGGATTACCGACGGCATTCCTGTCGCGACTGCCAACAATGCAAAGAGTGGAAATGCCGACATATCAATCTGTTCGGGACCCGCGCCATAAACTTGGCTGATGTTTTTCAGTTGCGCCTGAAAAATCCGATGTGTATAAATCACCCCTTTAGGCGGGCCAGTGCTACCAGAAGTGAAAACAATCGCCGCCATATCATCTGGACTACTATGAACGGTTTCAAAACTCACCCTTTGACGGCATTCCAACTCGCCGATCTCAATAATATGGTTTAGATTAGTAACTCCGGGCGGAGTGAAGTTACCAAAACCGAAATTAATACGAACAGTTTTAAAGCTAGTAGAAAAAACTTTACGTATCCAATGAATAATATTTACTGCGATCATTGCTTCGGGTTCGGTGCGCCGGATGCAGCCAAGCATATTTTTAAATCCCAACCCCGGGTCCACCAATATCGGCACTGCTCCGGTTTTGAACAACGCAAACACCACCGCCGACAACTCCAATCCGGGTTTCATCAACAAAAGTACTCGAGTCCCCACACCAATCCCTGCGGCGGCAAATGCCGTTGCATAATGGTTGGTCAATTCGGCCAATTGAGCGAAAGTCAGCACACGATAATCGAACAAACCATCACTATTTCGCTTCAGCGGCTCAAATAACGCTTTACGATCACCATAGCGTGTTGCCATTAAATCTAGCTGCGCGCCAATATTAGGGTTTTCTGAATTCATACAAAAAATGGAACTGTGCGCAGTTTCCATTGCTCCATCTCTTTATTTTCGTAAAATACCTTCATCAAAAACAATCCATGTGCGGGAGCGGTTTGCGGTGCAAGTTGTCGATCCTGACCCTCCAGAATACCTTTGACTTCAGAGGAACCGAGCTCGCCACGACCAATCGCAACGAGAAGACCAGTCAGGCAACGAATCATTTTATAAAGAAAACTATTGCCGACAAAACTGATGCAGAGATAATTATCAAATCGTTCAAATTCAATGCGATAAATCGTTCTTACCGCTTCATCAATTTGAGATCGATGAACCACAAATGATGAAAAATCATGTTTGCCAACCAAAACCGCGGCAGCTTCCTGCATTGCCGCAATATCCATCATCTTCCGCAATTGCCATGAATAACCTGACGAAAATGGGTTTTCATCGCCCAAGTTAAGTACATAAACATAGGCTTTTCCAATTGCGTCAAAACGTGGGCTAAAATCCATCGGCCTCGACCTGATTTTTCGAATACGAATGTCAGTTGGCAACATACGATTCATAGCTCGCCGTAATTTTTCGCGCTCAATAGTTGGCCGCAACGGGGCTGCAAACGTCGCCGCCATGCCACGTGCGTGAACACCGGAATCAGTTCGACTGCTACCGGATACCTTTATCGGTAAACCTGCATAAATCCCAGATAATAAGTTCTGAATGTCTTCCTGTACAGTTCGGTCATTATTCTGGCATTGCCAGCCACAAAACTTGGTGCCGTCAAACATCACTTCCATCAAAAAACGCTCTTGCGATTCATATGGTGGTCTGTCGACTTTTGTAATCATGGTGCCGTCGGAAAGAATCATTTACAATACTTACCGATAATCGGCTCCAATCGCTTCTTGACTTCAGCAGTAATGCTTTCACGTGCTGTGATAATGTTGTTTTCGAGCGCGTAAAAACATGGGTTGTCTTTCGACAAATCCTTCAAATCTTTAGCGATACGTTTAATAATATCTTTACTGACCTCGGTGTTAGCAATCAAATGTCCAATAACCATATCGACGGTAACATGATCATGATCGGGATGCCAGCAATCGTAGTCAGTAACCATGGCAATTGTAGCATAAGCTATTTCAGCTTCGCGCGCCAGTTTTGCTTCCGGTAAATTGGTCATGCCAATCACGTGAAAACCATGATCACGGTAGATTTTAGACTCGATTTTGGTGGAAAAAGCAGGCCCTTCCATATTGACATAGGTACCGGTGATATGAACGCGCCGCTCGGTGTCATCAGAGTTTTCTATCGACTCTTTAGCCGCCTTGGCCGCAAAAGCGGACAATTCAGGACACACTGGATTGCCAAAACCGATATGCGCAACGATGCCATTACCAAAAAATGTATCCTGTCCGGCAGTGCGGCGGCGATCATAATACTGGTCAACCAAAACGATGTCACGAGGCCGGATGCGCTCGCGCAAACTGCCCACCGCCGAAATACTGATAATATGGGTAACTCCCAATATTTTCATGGCAAAAATATTAGCACGATGATTAATTTCCGCCGGAGCAATCACGTGACCACGCCCATGACGCGACAAAAATACCACCTTCTGTCCGTTCAGTGTTCCACAAGTAAAACTGTCTGAAGGTTCCCCAAACGGAGTGGTAATATTTACTTTCTCGATATTTTCAACTCCATCTATGTCATAGAGACCACTGCCGCCAATAATGCCAAGTTTCATCATCAATTCTCCATTTAAATAATCTAAACACAAACTACTATAAAGCATTGAATATAACCCTGAAAGAACGTTTTTTCAAAGAAGCTCAAACTGAGGAAAAGGAGGTAACATAGTGTGCAGAGGATAGAATATAAGAGTTAGGAGTTAGGAGTTAGGAGTTTGTTCAAGGTTTATGGGAGAGGGGGAAAGATAACATAGGCATTCTTGTCTGGGTAAAGGGAAAAATGTAGGAGTTAGGAGTTTTACTATATTATGCACACAAGGAGAACATCCAGTGAAAATTAAAATCAATATTTTATAGTATAACTTTTCAACAAAAATAGTATAACTTTAGGCTTAAAAACGAAACGGTTTGAAATAAATTGTTGACTTTCAAAAAAATTCGATTATACTAACAGTAGACAAATTTAATATAGGTTTTGTATGGGATTAGTCAGCACAAAATATTCAGAACGAGAAATCATTAAAGATATAATTCATTATATCGAGGGAAATGAACTTCCTGAAGGTACGGCATTGGCTTCGACCAGCAAAATGGCTTCTCGTTATAACGTATCCCAAGGCACTATTCATCGGGCAGTAAGCAAACTTGTCGCAAAAGGTTTGATAAATCGTGTTCGTGGTAGCGGTACTTATGTTGCCCAATCGCATGCCACGGGCAGAAAAGCAAAAATTGCTATTTGGGGTTGGCAACGGAATCAAGATAGTCCTATGGACAAAGCAGCATATAATACTTTTGACGATGCATTGATGGAACAGCTTAAAAAGGCAAACTGTGATGTAAGCTTTATTTGGAGACCTTCTCACATTAACAAAAATTTCGACTTGGAACATCTTGCAAAGTATGATATTTTAATCACTCCCGAGGGTATGCTCAATGATGCGGTGGCTTCCTATTTATCACGATTAGAAATTAATGTGATAATTACATGGAGTGATAAGCTTTCTCGGTATCCATTTCATCAGGTTTTTCATGATTACCGACCTGGCTTCATAAAAGCGCTGGAATTGATCAAAAACAAAGGTTTTAACCATATATGTATCGTTTCTACCTCTGGAGCCACCTCAACTTTCCGAGCAGAAATACTACAAAAATGCGCAAAAGAACAAAACATCACCTACACCGAGATGCCACATGAAGAACTCATGCATGTGGGAAGCTCGATGGTTGTACTGCGAGGACGTGAAAAAGCAAAATATTATGTTGAAAACAATTGTCGGGGCGTGATTTTCTCTACCAGTGATTTTTTGACCTTTGGAATGCTTGATTATTTCAGAGAGAAAAATATTGAAGTGGGCAAAGACGTGTTCATCGTTAGCTATGACAATATCGAAGGCCATGGCGTTTTCGCCGGAAAGGAACCCGTTTTAACTTCAATAACTCATCCTCTTCTGGAATTAGCAAACGCAACGGTTAATCTTACGGAAAAACTATTAAAATCACATGAATATAATAATTTTTTGAACCATATAGTCAGAGTTCAATCACATGAGCTCGTAATAAGAAAAAGCTTGAAATAAGCCCAAAAAGGGTAGAAACGAGCTCAAAAAAAACAGGAGATGGAAAATGAAGAAACACAATCCCAAAAGAACACTAGTTGTTCGTCGCAAAATTTTTACTTTGGTTGAATTGTTGATAGTAATTGCTATAATCGCGATTTTGGCGGCAATGTTATTGCCAGCACTAAACAAAGCGCGCGAAAAAGCAAGACAGACTACCTGCACCAACAACCTCAAGCAGATAGGTTTGCAAATGAATCTATATTTAGACGATTATGACGGCTGGTTTTTCGATCGTTACATGGAGACGCCATATCATGCTCAAAAGCAAGCTTGGTTTCAGGCGAACAGCCCGTTTGTTCATGATTATCTAAAAATTAAATGGATTGAAGGCGACATGTTCGGAGGTTCCCTTCTTGATTGTCCGTCTTGTCAGTCTGGTTATGATGGAGTAAGTGTCGACTATACGTATAATAATACTTTGGCAATGATAACCAATGGTATCTGGGGTAAACTCAGCCGCGTGAAAAGGCCATCGAAAACAGTAATGTTTGCCGACAACGTCGGAAAAGCGCGTGCTGAAGCATTATTATGGGGAAATAATAATAAAGGCCTATATTATTTCGGACAATGGGGAACTCCTCCATCAGGAGCCGCTACCTCTAACTGGAGGCAACCGTGGCTTTATGCTTTTGATTATTCAAGGCACAGCAAGAATGCTAATTTTTTATTTGTTGACGGCCACGTGATAAGCGCAGACAGAAACAAAAGTAGCGACAAAAGTGAGTTCCTCTATTTCCAGGAAGATGAATAAACATTATCACAAGCAGAACACATAAGTGTTTGCAAAACAAAAATATTAATCAAAATTAAATTAACAAAAAAATCCGGAATTTTTACGGATACAGGAGAATTACAACAATGAATATAAAACTTTTATGCCTATCTTTCTTAATTTTATCGACAAATTTGTTAGCTACAAACCTGATACAGAATAGTGAGGTAAATGACAAAATCAATACCGAATTCCGCCGTACTGGCAGTGCTAAACATTTCCAGCTCTCAGTCGAAACAGAAGACTTAACTTGGAACAAATGCGCGAAATTATCGATAAAGGAATATTACGAAGACAAAAGTGGAAAAATGAAAGTAAATTTTGGAGCAATAATCGGGGGCGAAAAAGGAATCGCTGGATTTTTAGCAAAACCCGATACCACTTATGAATTTTCTGTAGAGTTAAAGGGTACTGTTCCGCATGCAACCATAAGTGCTTTTCAATGGGTTGGGGATTGCGATTACTACAAAGATCGCGAAAGATTAAAAACTTCGATTACTGGTCGTATCAAAGTTCAAGGAGAATGGACTGTATACACTGGAACATTTAAAACCACCAAAGATGCCAAGCGTGCAGCGTTTTATGTCCAGGTATGGGATGAAGGGACAAAGGATAAAATTGCCACAAAACCAACTGATTATCTGTTAATCGACAACATCACGGTTAAGGAAAAGAAACAGAAAACGCTGACAACAAAAACACCAGAAAGAACTACAGTTGTTGAAAAACTTTCAGCGGTCACCATGAAGGTCACGACTGCCCCAGTGATCGATGGGAAATTAGATGAAAAGGATTGGGGAAATGCTTCTACGTTAAACGGTTTTGTAGATTACAAAACCCAAGCTCATGTTGGAGCAGACACCGAAGTCAAAATCCTTTCCGATAAAGAAAATATCTATTTGGCAATAAAATGCCTCGAGCCGAATATGTCAAAATTAAAGGCAAACATCACAGAAACTGCTGGCAAAGTCTGGCAGGATGATGTTGTCGAGTTTTTTTTTGCACCAGTTAGCGATGATCGGGTTTTAAGCCAATTTGTAGTCAGCGCTGGTGGTGGGCGCTGGATGAACTTGGGCGATAGATACAATGAGTGGGATGCAAAGATTGATAAAAAACAAGGCTTTTGGACTATTGAAGCGAAAATACCATTCAAGACGTTAGGCTGGGCAAGCACGGTCAAATCTGGCGACATGATAGAATTCAATATCTGCCGGCAACGGAATCCGGTCAAAGAACTCTCTTGCTGGTCTCCAGTACGGGGCAATTTTCATGAAGTGAAAAATTTCGGTGTGTTGGTAATGGAATCTTTCAACGCCAATTTAAAGCAAAAGATCGCTGATTTGCAAACTGATCTCAAAGAATTACCGGCAAATGATGATAGCGTAGCCGCAACGAAAGAACTAAGTAGACTGTCAAAAGAAAATACCGCGGATATCTCGGCCACACAATTTTCAACGACATTTGCGTCGCTGTTGAGTTTAAAGGCAAAGCTAAAATATCTTAAGGCAGGCAATCGTACTTTTACCGTCGCAATGATCCCACCCACCACCAATTTAGCGGTTCCATTTTTACCTGACCAAGCATTTGAACCCCAAGATAAATTCAGTTTGCGTGCAGCCGTGAATGAACATAAACCGATGCCACTGGCAATCACTAATATGACCGACAAAGCGGCGGCATATCGAGTAATTGTTTTTAATGGTTTTGAGCGTGGTGTGGAGGTTTCTGGACTGAAAGACTTCCCTAAAGATAATGTTATAATACGAGAAGCTGTCAGAATTAAGGATAGTGATTCGCCTAGCCATGGTTTACTACTTGATCCCTTGCCCCTAATCAATCAGGCATACACTATAACTGTTCCAGCTAAACAAAGTTCGCTTGTCTGGGTCACCTTTGATTGCACCGATATAAAACCAGGTACCTATAACGGCAATGTTCGGGTTATTCCACTCAGTGAACCTGCAGAATATGTTTTGAAAGGCGGGTGGAAATACATTGGAACATTGCAGGATGTTCCTGTTTCGCTAGAAGTAATGCCGATTGAATTACCAAAAGAACCAAGTGTCCCATTATGGTTGATGCGACTTGCAGAAACTGAGTCATTCTTTAAATCAATGATTGAACATGGAAACCGAGTGTTTCAATTGTCGCCATGGTCATTTAAATTTAAATTCACAAAGGATGGTTCGATAGAAAATTATGATCTACCTGAACTAGATGCTATTATTCGTCAGCATTTGACTTGGGCCAAAAGATATGATGTCAAGATTAGTTTTTTGATTGGGTTTAGTGCTTATCGCGTATTCGCCGAAGTGCATGCAAAGCAGTTCAAATACGGTAGCCCGGAGTGGAGTAATGCTTGGCAAAATTGGCTTAATGGAGTGGCGAAAACAATGCAAAAATGTGGCGTCAACCCTGCCGAATGTGTAGTGGAAACCTGGGACGAGCCACACCTGAAAGATGTTGATACGGTATTATTAACCAGCAAGCTGGCCAAAAAAGCTAATACCAATATGCAAATGCAAATCACTTTTGGCGCGACACAGCATAAAATAAGTTTTTTAAAGAAACTTGTTGACGATGTTGATATATGGTGTCCTTGGGGCAGTTTTTTCAACGACAAAGAGTATAGAGATTTTTTCATCTCGACTGGAAAATTGCCAGGAAAAAAACTATGGTTTTATTACTGTAGCACTAGCATGCGGGAACCATTGTACCGCTACTATCGACGCCATGCATGGACCGGCTTGAATTATAAAGTTGATACTATTGGCATGTATGCTCTTGTCAATGGACCAGGCGGACATTATGGGGCCAACAGTTTTAAATCGCTAGTAGGTGGTGGCGCCTTGGTCTATCGTTCATTCGATCAATGCATACCGTCTGTTCGTTATGAATGTTTAAGGATCGGCGCGACCGACATTCAATATATGGCAGAACTGAAAAAACTCAGTGATAAAGCCATTACTGGTGAACTAGTTATCGCCGCTCGCAAATTATTAACTGAAGGGGTTTATGATGTTGCAGTTAACCAAGCTCACGACGCGAGTGCTGCAGATAGAGTTCGCAACGAAGCAATTAAACTGATTTTAGAATTACAGAAAACAGTAAAATAAAATGCGACTGATTGTTGCGCCTATCCGGGAAAAAAGCTACCAGATTTGTTATTAAAAATACGTATTTTAATATCTGTAAAATTAGAATCCGCGAGTTTTTCGCGGATTCTTTTTTGCTCTTTTGATTGTTTTTTGAAGCAATCAGTATACATTTCGTGAAATTTAAAGTTATAAATTCAAAATATATTAGGATAAAATTATGGGATTAAGAATTCGTACTATTAGTTCGCTAGAGAAAGTATTTATCGACCAGGAATTGTCTGCGCCTGAGGTGCTCCAAGGCAGTGCCGCTGGCGGTGAAATCTATTCGTTTCAGGTTGCCGCTTATGTTGAGCCGGAGAATAATTATAATCCACAACGTTCTTTCAAAATAACAACAGAATCGGCGTTGCCAGTAGAAGTTCGCGATGTCGTTTCTATGCCATCAGAAGTTCCTTATCTTGTTGAGGATGATAATCTGTTAAGAAAAAAACCCGGGCTTTTCCCTGATCTGCTTGATAATTTAGTAAATGAAAATCGTTGGCGTATTCCTGGAGCTCAATGGCGAGCCTTGTGGATTACCGTACGCGTTCCTCTAGATTGCAAAGCAGGAAAATATCCGGTCAAAATTGCCCTCACTAATGGTGGTACGGATTGGCGTGGAGTAGAAAATCCGGAAGAGATTGATACCACTTTTGAGCTGGAAGTGTTGCCTTTTAATCTCCCAGAAACCAAGTTATTGCGCTACGAATGGTTGCATTGCGACTGTCTTGCATCTTATTACAAGGTAAACATGTGGAGCGAGGAACACTGGAATATTGTTGAAAAATTCGTTGCCAACGCCACGGCGCACGAGATGAATATGTTATTAACTCCGTTATGGACACCACCGTTAGACACCGCAATCGGACACGAACGCCCAACTACTCAGTTACTTGACATCGTTAAAGATGGCGACAAATACAGTTTTGGCTTCACTCGTTTGGAACGCTATATCGAACTTGGCAAACGCTATGGCGTCAAACGTTTTGCCATGTCACATGCGTTTACGCAATGGGGAGCCAAGGCAACGCCGAAAATTGTGGCAACAGTCAACGGTAAAGAAGAACGAATCTTTGGGTGGGATGTTCCCGCAAATTCAAACGAATACTCAGATTTTCTTGACCAACTGATGCCACTATTGATAGCGAAATTCAAAGAACTCGAGATCATTGATAAAGTATTTTTCTCGGTTTCCGACGAACCCTATGTAGACAATATTGATAACTACACGTATGCCTCAAAACTTTTAAAATCAAAGATTGGCAATCTGCCAACTATTGATGCGCTTTCGAGCTTTGAATTTCACAAGCGCGGCTTGGTTGAACGTCCAGTCGTTTCTAACAATCATATTGAACCGTTTGTTGGAAATGTCAAAGAGATGTGGACTTATTATTGTGTCAGCCAAGGAGTAAAAGTTCCGAACCGTTTTTTCGCCATGCCTTCGGCACGTACCCGGATAATGGGTTTAATGTTATATCTCTATGACGCGGTTGGTTTTCTTCAATGGGCCTATAATTTCTATTACTCGCAATTTTCGCTGTATGAAATTGATCCTTATCGCGACACTTGCGCTGGGCGTTGGGTTCCTTCTGGTGACGCATTTATCGTTTATCCGGGAAAGAATGGCGAAGCGCTTGATTCACTACGTAATGAAGTTTTCTTTGAAGGCTTGCAAGACCTGCGCGCTTTGCGCTTATTAGAGTCGAAGATTGGGCGCGAAGCCACGATTGCGCTAGTTCACGAAGGATTGGGTTATAAACTCAAAATGGATCATTATCCATGGAGCGCGGAATGGTTACTCCAGTTACGCGAACGCATAAATCGAGCACTCGCTGGATAATCAAGAATAGTCTAGCGCTATTAAATGGTATTCCATTTTTTTGACGTCTGAAGCTTTCATTTTGCTCCGCGAAGGGCTAAATTACAAGGAAATTTTATTTTTCAAATTATTAACGTTTTATGGAGCAGATAATGAATTACCGCATCGAAATATCGCCGTTGCCACAATGGAGTGACGCCCGTGGCGAATCAGTCAAAAAACAACTCGAGGATTTCCTCAAGCTTGAAGCCACACAAATTCGTACTCGCGACGTCTATACCGTCAGCGCCGATATTAATGATGCCGAAGCTACGAAAATCGCGAGTGAATTAGCTAATCCAATTCTTCAGCAAGGAGTTGTCGGCGAAACACCAACGCGAGATTGTGATTGGTTGGTTTCGGTCGGATTCCGTCCAGGCGTTACTGACAACGTCGGGCGTACTGCACACGAAGCGATTGGCGATATTGTTGGGCGGAAATTGCGCGATGACGAACACGTTTGCAGTTCAGTCGAATACATGATTCAGGGCAATTTCAGTCGTGACGAAGTCGAAAATATCGCACGCCGTCTACTAGCTAACGAATTAATTGAAACCGTTCGTGTTTTTGACGGTAAAGAGTTAGGTAACGGCATTCCGATTTTTCTTCCAGTAATTACTTCTGACCATGAAGGGACTTCGCGCAACTACGATCTTGAAGTCAGCGACGAGGAACTGTTAGAGATTAGCCGCAAAGGAATCTTGGCGCTCAGTCTTGATGAAATGAAAGTAATCCAGCAGTATTTCCGTTCCGCCAAAGGGCGCGAAGCCGTCGGCTTAAAAGCTACTCCCTCCGACGTTGAACTCGAAGTTCTAGCCCAAACGTGGTCTGAGCATTGCAAACATAAAATTTTCGACGCCGAAATCACCTATGATGACGGTTCCGGCAATATCCAGCATATCGTTTCCTGCTATAAAAGCTTTATTCAAAAAAGTACTTTTGAGATCGGCGAAGAGGTTGATTGGCTCGTTTCAGTTTTCCATGATAATGCCGGTGTGATTAAATTTAATGACGAAAAACATCTGGTCTATAAAGTGGAAACCCACAACAGCCCTTCAGCGCTTGATCCTTACGGCGGAGCCATGACTGGAATCGTCGGAGTCAATCGCGACCCGATGGGCACTGGACAGGGCGCGAATCTGTTGATCAACGTCTGGGGCTACTGCCTAGGTTCACCATTTACTGACGAACAAGATGTTCCAGAAGGATTGTTGCATCCGCGTCGTTTGCGCGATGGCGTCCACAAAGGGGTAATTGATGGTGGTAACCAAAGTGGTATTCCGTACGGCATGGGCTGGGAATATTTTGACGAACGCTATCTCGGGAAACCGCTGGTTTATTGTGGTACTGTCGGCACTTTGCCGGTCGAAATCGGTGGAATAGCTGGCGAAGATAAAACCATTAAACCTGGCGATTTAGTCGTAATGGGCGGTGGTCGTATCGGTAAAGATGGCATTCACGGCGCGACCTTCTCCAGCGAAGAGTTGCACCAAGATAGTCCGAGCCAAGCCGTTCAAATTGGTGATCCGATTACTCAGAAGAAAATTGGCGATTTTATTTACGAAGCGCGTGACCGTGGTTTATATCGTTTTGTGACCGATAATGGCGCGGGCGGTTTATCGTCCAGTGTTGGAGAAATGGCTGGTGAATGTAATGGTTGCCGCATGGATCTTAAAAAAGCACCATTGAAATATGCCGGCCTTGATCCGTGGGAAATTTTAGTTTCTGAAGCACAGGAACGCATGAGTTTTGCGGTTCCACCAGAAAACATGGCAGAACTTCAGAGTCTTGCCGAATCTCGCGGCGTCGAACTAACTGTGCTTGGGGAATTCACTGATAATGGTAAATTCCACATGACTTGGGGCGACCAAACCGTTGCATATCTCGATATCAATTTCATGCACAAAGGTTTACCGCGGATGAAACTCAATGCGAAATGGCAAGCGCCAGTTCACGCTGAACCCTCAACGACGACAGGTCGCGACATTGCCGCGGACGCGCTCGAGATCATCGGACGTCTTAATATTTGCTCCAACGAATACAAAGCGCGCCAATATGATCATGAAGTCAAAGGATTAAGCGTTATTAAACCTTTTGTTGGTCGGGAACGCGATATTTTGAGCGATGCCACTGTTTTTATGATCGAACCATTGAGCCGTGAAGGCGTGATTCTTTCTGGAGGCATTTTGCCACGTTACAGCGATATTGACACCTATCACATGATGGCGTCGATTATTGATTTGGCAATTCGTCGGGTTATCGCGGTAGGCGGAAAACTCGGTCATATCGCCGGTTTGGATAACTTCTGCTGGCCAGATCCAGTGCAAAGCGAAAAAACCCCTGATGGCGAATATAAACTTGCACAACTAGTGCGCGCCAACCAGGCGCTGTACAATTACACCAAAGCGTTTTTAGTGCCCTGTATCTCTGGCAAAGACAGCATGAAAAATGACAGCACGCGCGGCGGAAAGAAGATCTCCATTCCACCGACAGTGCTATTTAGTGCTATTTCAAAAATGGAAGATATTAGCAAAGCGGTAACGCTTGACGCCAAGTTCGCTGGTGACTTAGTTTATGTGATCGGTAACACCGCCGCCGAACTTGGTGGTAGCGAATATTTCGCGATGTTAGGTGAAATTGGTAATCACGTTCCCAAAGTTGATGCTGAATATGCAAAGAAAATTTATCATGCAGTTTCCGCAGCAACTGGAGCAGAATTGGTCCACTCTCTGCATACTCCGGCAATTGGCGGGCTAGCTGCAGGTTTTGCCAAAGTGGCAATGGGTGGTCGTCTCGGCTTGGAAGTTAATCTGTCTCAGATTCCGACTGCGGGCAAATTGAATAGCGTTGAGGCGCTGTTCTCAGAGTCTAATAGCCGTTTCATCCTGACCACGTCGCCGGCAAAAGCCGCTCAACTTGAAAAGTTGCTAGCTGGTATTCCATTCGCCCAAGTCGGAAAAGTAAACGACACCTCCGAAGTTTCAATAAAAACTGCGGACGGAACACTGAAATTGCCACTGGAAAAACTTCTAGAAAAATACAAAGGGACTCTGCAAGGGATTTAAAGTTATCGCGCGCGGATTCTGACGAGTTGGTAAAGGATATTTTAACCACGAATAAACGCTAATTGACACTAATAATTGGGAAAGATATTTCTTGGGAATGCGGACAATATTTCTGCGTCCCCATAAAAATATAAAGCCAGAGTGAAAAATCTTCTCTCATTTCCCTTTCCGTGACTTTCAGTGTCTTCCGTGGTTAAATCTCCCTCCCCAACTCCCCAACTCTCCAATTCTCCAATTCTCCAACTCCCAATAGTACGTATTTGGTGTTTTAAAGTTAGCGCGCGCATAATGCGCGCGTGAACTTTAAAGCTAATAAATTATCGTATTAAATATCGCATTATACGACAATTTCTATCTTGACATCTAAACTATCAGACGTAAGTTAAGCATTCTTTAATTTTTAATCATTAGGAGGTTTTCATAAGTAATTTTTAGCTCGGGCCTAGTCATATTGGACTTTGGTCTTAAACAATGAACAGAGGTGCAAATCCTCGACTCTCGTGGAACTGTGAAGGGCTCGCCAGCCTTAAGTCAGATCTTGTAACTAACCGGCATTTATAGTGCACGAAAACACTAAGGAAAAAATGAAAAATAAACTGTTTTTTACGCTTCTGGAATTATTGATAACGATCGCCATTATCGCGATACTAGCCTCAATGTTGCTCCCAACTCTCTCAAAAGTCAAAGAAAAAGGACTGGCAATAGATTGCACCAGTAACCTTAAACAACTATCCCTCTCCAATCTCCTCTATGCTGACGATAACCGCGGTTTTCTAGTCCCGCTCTCAATTGATGCGTTTGGGGAAAACAAGCACCGCTGGCATGGTACGTCAGGAGATACAGCAACTTTTGGAGACGATACTACTTTTGATCCTTCCAAAGGACCACTCACCCAATATTTAGGAACTTCCGGCAAAGTTAATGCCTGTAAAGGGGTAAAATTCCCCGAGTCCACTAAGGCATTTGAAAAAGGCTGTGGTGGCTATGGCTACAACGAGATGCTCGGTAAACTGTCTGACGAGTGGGATCAGGCTGCTCATGCTAGTGGTTATAAATTATCGAAGATTAAGATAAATAGTGACAAAGTAATGTTCGCGGATTCTGCAGTCTTAGTTGGCTCAGATGGTCAATTTAGTAGTAACGGTCCATTCTTTGGGCCATCATCTTCAATTGCAGCCCCCGGAGGTTGGATGTTATTTCCAACCATGCATTTTCGTCATCAGAAAAGAGCGAACATTAGTTTTGCTGACGGACACGTTACCGATCTGCCGTTAGTGTCATCAGCTCAAGGAGCTAATGCTTGGCAACTTGGTCATCCATATCCGAATAATAACCCCAGCCGCGACAAGCATTACGATCCAGCAAAATTTTAGGATTGATTTGCTTCAAACGTGGTTTAATTCCGGTTCTCGCAAACTATATTTAAATTTCACATCAAGGATTATGAATATGGTTGAATTAATTAGAGTTTGCGGGAATTTCAAAATCGGGGTTCTTACTGCGTTTCGAGCTATCGGGGAACTATGGAAATATCCATCATTATGGGTTTATGCAATTATACCGTGGTTCATCAGTTTGGCGTGCTTTGTGGCACTGGGCGCATTGACCTTGATCTACGTCATTCCTTGGCTCGGCACATTTGTCCAGAGTGTTCCAGACTCGGCTGTTTGGCAAAACGTAATTATGGGCGTATTGCGCTGGACGATCTACGTTGTGATTATGATTTCGGCGCTCGCGATTTTTATTTTCACTTACACGATAATTTCAGTCACCATTGCATTTCCGTTTATTGACCTACTTTCGATAAAATATGAAGAAAAAGCCTACGGAATAAAATTCATACCGAACAGTGCGCGTGAAGTTCTGCATTATTTTTTTATCTCAAGCTTCAATGCACTACGGATAAACTTAAAAGGATTATTATGGACGGTATTGATGATTCCTGTATGGATCTGGGTTCCTGGTGGAATTTTCCTATGCGCGCCTTTGCTGGGTTATTATATCGGTGCTGGTAGTGTGCTTTGTGTTTCCGAACATCGGCGCAAACCGTATGCTGAATTTCAGCGGCAGCTCAAAGGTTCCCGCGCCGCGGTCAGCGGAATGGGTACTGTTGTTTATCTGGGGATGTTCATTCCGCTCGCCGCGGGACTGTTGTTACCAGTAATGGCCATCAGTGGTGTTATCATCTACAATGAAATTATCACGCCAAAAAACCAGATCTCAAATTAGCGCGCGCATAATGCGCGCGCTAATTTCAGCAGATAAAACTTGAATAAGAAGTCGCCTACCGATATATTGTTTTCTTACATAAAACACTGTTTTCACAAAGGATGTTGAGCGCGATGGCTGAAACGGACAAAACCGGCGGTACTGTCAAAAAAATATTTTGGTTTATACTTAGAATTTCATTGGCCGGTGGAATTATTTACTGGCTGATCAGTGCCAACTCGGACAGCATCAAAACTGGATTTTCTAATATCGGAGAAAATTGGGGCTGGCTAATCCCGGCGACACTTCTTTATGGTTTCCACATGATGGTTTGTGCTTGGCGCTGGAAAAAATTAGCAGAAATCGTTCACATCAAAATAACTATGCTGGAAGCGACTTCGCTGACCATGAAAGGGTATTTCTTCTCATTAGTTTTGCCTGGTGGAGCGATTGGCGGCGATATTGCGAAAATTGGTTTTATGGCTTCACGTTCCGATCGCGGCACCAAAGTGGAAGGTGCTTTTTCAATTTTAATGGATCGGATTACAGGCATGGCGGCGCTGTTTGCGACTGCAATTGTCGTGATTATATTATCCATCCCATCTTTAATGAAAATTGAGTTGACCGGTAGCGGACTGGTGTTAGACGATTTTTGGCGAATTTTAATTATTATTGGGCTGCTTGGACTATGTTGCAGCGGCATCATCGCGATGTTCGCGGTTTTCAATCACCGGGTACTAGAGAAAATCACTTTAGTAAAGTCGTTAATGGATTGGCTTGATGGCAAAACCGATGGCGCAGTCACTAGGATGTGTACCGCAACGGATTTATATAAAGACTCGTGGCATATGGTCTTATTTTTATCGTTGATTGGAATTGTGTTTATTCATCTCATTTTGGTTGTAGTAGTGTTTTTCTTGATGAAAGCGATCGGGTTAGAAGGTTTTTCCATAATGGGAGTGGCAACTGCCGTCGTGGTGGCTAATATCGCTGGATTGATCCCGTTTACGCCGGGCGGAGTTGGAATTCGCGATTTAACAATGCGCGAATTGCTGGTAGTAGCTGGAGCTGGAACGGCTTCCGCCGTGGTTCCAATCCTATTCACCTCAATACTGATCGCTTTCAATTTACTGGCGGGACTTTTTTTCATCTTCGACTCCGGCAAAAAAACTAAAACGCCGACAATGGATTGAACAATGGATGCCGGTCTTCAACTTGAAATGAATTTTGAACGCGGGGGCAACCGTTTTCAACAATGTTTAAATGATGGTGTTTTTTCACTGTTAGTGGAAACTGGCGCTCCGGCTTTAGATACTGAACCTGAACACGCCGCGGAACGGCTGAGAAGGCTCGAAGAAGCGGTGGCGAGGGTCAAGGAATTGCCCGCAGGACTGGCGATAACCGACAAATATCATTACCAGGAATGCTGGAATATTTATGATTTTATTTCGGCGTTACCCAGTGAACGCCGTGATCATCACGTGGTTTATTTGAGTGGATTTGATATTCAGCCGCAGAAATTATTGGAAACCGCGAAAATTTGTGCCACAAGTGGTTTTCGCAACCTCGTACCAGTTTCCGGAAGCATCAAACCGGGCGAACGGGAACACGAAGTTCGTGCACGCAACTACACCGAAAGTGTGACGATGCTAAAACTTTTACAGGATCAAAAAAATCCCGATATCTTTTGTGGTGTCGCCGCCAATCCATTTAAATACACCCGGGATGCGTGTTTTGCGCAATACTACAAATTGATCAAAAAACTCAACTTTGGCGCCGGCTTTATGGTTTCACATCTTGGTTGGGATATCGCCAAACTTCAGGAGATGCGTTGGTATCTTTCATCACGTGGCATGCATTACCCAGCAATCGCCAGATTATGGATGTTGACTCGCGACAAATTAGAAAAAATATTGCGCGGCGAAATGCCAGGCGTAGTTTTGCCTAATAGTCTGCGTAAATTGCTTGAATCTGAGTTTCGTTTTTCATCCGCGCAATTTGAAGCTGCTCAATGGCGTCGGCTTCAACTTTATGCTGCCGGGTGCAAACTTTTGGGATTCAGCGGCATTCAAGTCGCCGGTGTCGAAACTCCGGAAAAACTAAGCATCGCAGTGCGACGTATTACAGCCGGTTTAAAGGAACTTGATACTTTTGAGCAATGGCGCGCGGCGTATCGCGAACATCTCGGACAGATTGATTTGTCGCCATATCCGCATTCATTCTATGTTTTTGATAAACTACTGAGCAGCCAACATCCGCTTCAAGAGATACCTCAAATGCGCAGCGCTGAGATTCAGACTCCGAGCGCTAGCGAACAAATTGGCGATTACCTGCGCCGATTTATGTTTCCTGAATCGGATAAACAGGCTCCGAATGAGCGATATGTGCTGAAAAAAATCTTAGCAGGCTGCCACAGATGTTCGATCTGCAGGTTACCACAAACGATGTTTATCTGCCCAGAAAAATGCCCTAAAGGCTTAGCCAACGGGCCGTGCGGCGGGACTCGTCCAGGCGGTGGTTGTGAAGTCAGCGCAATTCACGAATGTGTTCATCTGCGCATTACTCGCCAAGCGTTGTTGCGCAATGAAGTTGATACTCTGGAAGATATTTTTGTTCCGCAATCGACGCGCCGAAATAAGAAATCACGGAGTTAAAATGTTAAAACATCTTTTAATCGCGTTCATTCCGTTATTAATACTTTTGGCATTACCATTTATCTTGCGCCCCACCCCTCTCTCTAAAAACACCCAATCAACAGAGAAACTGGTAATTATATCGCCACATTCAGAAACTATTCGCTATGAATTCGAACACGCTTTCTGTGATTATTATTTCAAAAAAACTGGCCGCCTAGTCGAACTAGACTGGCGAAACATTGGCGGCACCGCTGATATTATTCGTTATGTCAACGACCGTTATGAAGCGACATTCCGGGAATGGTGGGGAAATCAAGCTGATTTGGAAACTTGGGACGCCACTATCGCGCAGGCTTTTAAATCTCCACATGTTTTAAATACTCCGTCAGCATCGGAGACGGCAAAAAACGCGCGACAAATTTTTTTGGCGTCAGAGATAGGGATCGGCATTGATTTGATGTTCGGTGGCGGACAATACGACCATCAGCGCCAGGCGGAGCGCGGTTTCGCGGTTGATGCAGGGTTGTTGCGCAGTCATCCTGAATGGTTTACTCCAGAAATTATTCCACAACAATTCAGCGGCGAGATTTTTTATGATCCTCTGGGACGCTACTACGGAACCTGTTTATCGTCATTCGGCATCTGTTATAATGTCGATCGACTTGTGGAATTGGGGCTAAAGCCACCACAACAATGGTCAGATTTAGCGAACCCACGTTATTTCCAGAATATCGCCCTCGCTGACCCGACCAAAGCAGGTTCAATCAATAAATGTTTTGAGATGTTAATTCAAGAACAGATGCAAAAATATCCGCAAGACTTGGATCTTGGCTGGCGCAATGCCATTAATTTGATTAAAAAAATCTCCGCAAATGCGCGTTATTTTACTGATTCCGCTAGCAAAGTGCCCAAAGACACTGCGACCGGCAATGCCGCCGCCGGAATGTGTATCGACTTTTATGGACGAAGCGAAGCTGAGTGGAGCGCTGCGTGTAACAACGGCATTGAACGTATTGTTTTTGTCGCGCCAAAGGGCGGAACGTCGTTATCCGCTGATCCAATCCATCTGTTGCGCGGCGCGCCCAATCGCGAAGTAGCAGTCGAATTTATGGCTTTTGTTTTATCAATTGAAGGACAAAAATTGTGGAATTATCGCATTGGTGAGCCGGGTGGTCCAGTTAAATATGTTCCGCGCAGAATGCCGATTCGCCGCGATATGTATGCGCCGGAACATCTCAAGCACATGGCTGATGCCAAATCCAATCCATACGAAGAAGCTGCCGGATTCGTTTACGACCCAAAACTTACGAGCCGTTATTTCAATTTGATCAGACTTTGCGTAAAATGTTTTGCGCTAGACCCGCTACCGGAACTGCGTTCCGCTTGGGCTGGTATTTTAGCTGCGGGCGGACCTGAAAATATGCCGGAGGCTATGGCGACATTTAATCAACTGCCGTTCGAATACCATGATTTACCACGAATATTGAATGAATTATCTAGTGATAAACTGGGTGGCAATGTTTTGACAATGTTGCGTCAACAACGACATTGGAGCGAAACCTGCCGTGCTCAATATCGCGAAATAGAAAAGATCACCAAGCGCTCTGTCAAAGTTCTAGATTAAAAATAGATTTGAAGTGTATTGCCCAGTGGGCTATTGTAATATAATTTAATTATTTGGAGAAAATATTATGCAATCCTCCCGGCGAGTTTTGATTGTTGATGACCAAAGTGATTTGCGCGAACAACTCGCGCAGTTGCTATTGAGTAGTGGACGCCAAAATAAAACTGCCAGGCTAGTGAAAAGCATGCGTGCCAGACTGATGGGCTTTAGCGATGGCGCAGAGAAAGATCACGACGCTCTCCCTAATTACGATATCGATACTGCTGGTCAAGGACAGGAAGCATACGAAATGGTTCAAGCCGCACTAAACCAAAATGCGCCTTATGCCGTAATGTTTTTAGATATGCGAATGCCGCCCGGTTGGGATGGACTTAAGACCGCTCAAGAAATTCGAAAAATCGACCAAAATATTGAAATTGTGATGATGACCGCTTACGCCGACTATTCACAAGAAGATTTGGCGCGAGAAATTAGTTCACCTGAAAAAATGTTGTTCATAAAAAAACCGTTCCATTCTGAAGAGATCTGCCAGTTTGCTTACTCATTGTGTATGAAATGGAATAATCAAATGCTCGAAAGCGCGCGCCAAAATTGGTTGGGTAAATTGATTCTTAATTTACGAAAAATTAAACAACAGGACACAGCAAAAGATAGTTATCGCCGGATCCTCGACGCTTATCTGGGTTTCCTCGCCACCGACAAAGGTTTTGTCGCCGATTGGCTTGCGGAAACCGCAAAATGGAACATTCATGCATTTTCCGGTTTCGATAAAGAAGAAGACGCATTAGAACTGCTGATTAAAAACCAAAGTCAAATCTTAGATACCACAGCGCAAAGTATCGTTGACACTTTGAATGTAATCCCATTACGTGAACAGGGAGTCAACTCTTTTATCGTTGCAAAAAACGCCAAAACATCCAACGATCAGACGTGGTTTCATTGTATAAACATGCTAAATTTAACAGCACTCGACCAATTAGCGTTCATTCGCAAGTTGGAATTACGATTGCAAAATTGTCCAGCCAGCTCAACCTTAGACGAAATACGAATCATCATTAAAGGTCTAAAAAGTAAATATCTTGGCGACCCAGATATTGCCAAACTTTCGGCACGGCTCAACGATATCTCATACTGACACTGAGATGAATTCGCTTGTTTTGACTCCAGAAAATCTCGCACAGGTAGTGGAGGTCGCCGTAGCGACGTTGCAAAAGCCTGGAGCCGTAATCTTGATCCCTACCGAAACAGTTTATGGACTAGCGTGCCGCTGGAATGACATTACCGCTCGTGAACGAATCTACCGAATGAAAATGCGCGACGAGCGCAAACCGCTTGCGATGTTCGCTACTGACTCTGAAGCGTTACTAAACGCCGGTGTGATTTTGACGGGCATTCCAAAACTATTGGCCAACCGTTTTTGCCCTGGACCGATTACCATAATCGCTCCTAACCGCGACGGCTTCACGACCGGATTCCGAATTCCCAACTATCCGTTAGTGCAAGCTTTATTAGCAGCGTTGGAATTTCCACTCGCCACCACCAGCGCCAATCTGTCTGGACGTCCAAACGCGCTATCGCCAGCAGAAGCACTAACCGAATTAACCGAACAACCCGATTTAATAATTGACGCTGGAACTATTGCCCAAGACGCACAGCCCTCAACCGTAGTCGACGCAACCGGGCCAAAACCAACAATCCTGCGCGAAGGCCCGATCAGCCGCGAAATGCTCGAAAACGCCCTAGCAAATACATAACTGCTAATGACTAATTACCGCCTTAACAATCATCAGTCATCATCACATAAATACGACTCTTAAATTAGCGCGCGCATAATGC
>DLIO01000111.1:25107-71100 GCA_002483765.1 Lentisphaeria bacterium UBA7640
ACTCTCCAACTCTCCAACTCTTCTCCCTAAAAAATTAGCCATAAGCATACCGGTATAATATTAATTTGAGCTTTGAATTTGAATTTAGTGCATATCGATATAATTATAAAGATTAAGTTTTTATTTAAATGGGTTGATTGTTTAGCGAATTAACGTTATAATCTATATTGTACAAATAATATTTGAGGATATTTATGAAGCTACAGTGTTTGCAAGAGATCGACAATAATTTGTTGGGAATGTCGTGTGGAAACGGCATGATTTGGATTTCAAACCTTTTAGGTGGAAGAATTTTTTGTTCGATTGGCGATGAGCTGATTCATCAATTCCGCGCTGATTTGGCAAAAAATCCAGAACCGGGTGAATTTAATAATTTAGGTGGAAACTCACTATGGCCAGCTCCTGAAGGCGGTAAATTCGCTTATAATTATCTGCCCGACGGCACTTGGACTGTACAAGACGCAGTTAGCGTTCAACCATCGGAAACTGTGAGCCAAAGTGCAGACTTTCTGGAAATTTCCAAAGCGATGAAACTGAAAAGTCGTCAGGGCAAAGAGATCAAAATGAATTTTGAGCGCAGAGTGAAACCATTAGATCTGGAAAAAACTTGCAGCGAATACAATTTACGTGGCGTAGGTTATCACAGCGACGAATCGTTAACGCCACAGGGAGAATATCCCATTGATGACTTTTTGGTCGCGGCGTGGTCGTTGGAACAATTTCCCGGCGCAGACGGCGTAGTAGCATTTGGAAAAACCGCTAGTCAGGCCGAGGGTTGTATCAACGATGATTTTTATGGCAATCCACACCCGCGTTTGAGCTATCATGACCATGTTTTCCAATTCAAACTCGGTGGTCCCGACCGTCTCCAAATCGGCATCAAAGCAGAATTTGCTCCGGAATTGATCGGCACGCTGGATGAACAACGCGGTTTATTGATTATTCGCACGACGCCAGTTCGCTCCGATGGACGCTACATCAATATCGCTGACAATGATCAGCCTAATGGTGTATATTCCGCCGCTGATTGTTTCAGTATTTTTAATGGCGCTTCGGAACTAAATTTTTACGAACTGGAAACCATCGCGCCAATGCAGGAAGAGAACGGTATCCTAGGCGCAAGTCGTTTAGAGTCGGAAACGATGATTTTCCAAGGTGCGGTTGCAGACTTGAAACGCTGCTTGGAACAATGTTTTAAAATAAAACTACAAAATTAAACAATGGAGTTACAAATATGAGAACAGTATTTGGATTTGATATGGAGACCGATATTGGCAGTTGGACACCATGGTATCGTGGTTTCGCCGAAGGCACGCAAGCCATTCTCGATGTACTCGAAAAACAAGACATCACCGCAACTTTTTATTTTACCGCCGATGCTGCACAAAAAAATCCAGCAGAAGTTAAAAAAGTTATCGCTGCAGAACACGAAATTGGCTGTCACACGCTTTATCATGAAACTATCGGCGATGCTTTGTTTGATATTCCCGGTGCGGTACCGATTCTCCCTGAAGAGGTGCCAAATCGCGTTCGCCGCGCGACTGAAGAAGTGGAAAAAGCGACTGGAGTTCGTCCGGTATCGTTCCGCTGTCCACGGCTTTGGGGTTCGACTGCGGTCACCAATGCGTTGGAGGAGCTGGGCTACGTTTCAGACGCCACTTATCCGATGTATTTTTACCGCAAGCAACTGGAACCATATCATCCATCAAAAGATGATTGGACTGAAAAAGGCGATCTTAAATTAATCCAGCTACCGAATTTCGCTGATTTGTCGATGGATTCTAAAGATGAATACGGCCGCGACATGGATCAATGGCCGTTGTTCCGTACTGAAAGCGCGGAAGCACTGATGAAACACGTCGACGGCTATATCGCATTCTGCGAAAAACGCGGTGTCGAACCTTTCATCTGTTTCTATATGCACCCATGGGAATTTGCCAAAATGCCCGAGGGTCTGCTTCATTACGGCGAAGGTGCGGTATTGCCAGATCCATTTATTATCAAAAACTGCGGACCCTACGCGACAGAACAGCTTGATATCTTGATTGATATGCTGCGCGACCGTGGTTCCGAATTTTTACAAGCCCGTCACGTTAAAGTTAAATAACAACCAAGGAGAGGAAAATGAGCCCAACAATCCCAGTATCTGAATACCATGAGCGTATAAAGAAGTTCCAAGCCAACATCAAAGCTGAAGGCTTAGATGCCGCTATCGTACACGGAATCGAGTGCGACTGCGCCCATGTTCGCTATCTAACCGAATATTGGCCAACCTTTGAATCCGCTGGAGTATTTGTACCAGCCGAAGGAACACCGATTCTATTAATTGGTCCGGAAAGTGAGTTTTATGCTCGCGATCGCAGTGTGATTCCGAACATCATGAAAATGGTGCCGTATCGTGAATCCGCAGAACCAGAATACCCTGGAATTGACGTTGCCAAATGGGCAGACGTAGTCAAAGCTTCTGGAGTAAAAAAACTCGACAAACTCGGTATTGTCGGTGGCGCAATTATCTCAATGCCGGTTATCGAATCCCTGCGTAAAGAGTTGCCCAAAGTTGAATTAGTTCTCGCCGGCGAAACCCTCTGGTCGCTGCGTTATGTCAAAAGTGAAAATGAATTGGCTTGCATGCGTCGCGCATTCGAGATCGGCGAAATCGCCATTGAAGCGATTTTGAATGAAATCAAACCAGGCATGACCGAATTCCAAGTCATCGGTATCGCTCAACGCGAAATCTACAAAAACGGTGGTGAATACGAAGGTCACGCGCTTTATTGTTTCAGCGGACCGCGTACCAATAATGCCATCTGCCGTCCTAGTTCAAAAATCATCAAAACTAACGAAATGATTCAGTTGAACATCGGCGCCCGCGTTTGTGGTTATTCATCCAGTGTCGGACTCCCATTTTCAATTGGCAAACTGCCAGAGAATCAACGCAAACTGCAAGCATTCGGACTTGAAGCACACAAGAAAACCATTGACCTGTTGGGCGGCGGAAGACCGGCAGCAGACGTTGTGAACAAGTACGAAAAATGGGTTGAGGAACAAGGGTTCAAGAAATTCATGCTCTATGGTCCATGTCATGCCATCGGTATGATGGAAGTCGAACGTCCTTGGATGGAATCAGTTTCCACTTATAACTTGGTGCCAAACATGACTTTCCAGGTTGATACGTTCTTCTATGACACTGATTTTGGTTTACGCTGGGAAAACGGCGTTCTAATCAAAGAACAGGGCGTAGAAGAGTTGTCCAATAAATACATGAAAATCGTCGAACTGTAAGATAAAATCAGGAGCAACCATGAGCGAAATGTTAAAAATATGGCGTTCGTCACTGAGCCGTTTTGGAAAATTCACCACTAACCCGGTGCCGGATGGCGAAGAGACTTGGAACGTAAATAACGTCTACACTGACGCTGAACTCGCGAAAATCGCAGGTTCCGGCTTCAATGCGGTGTGGGTTCATGGTTTGCTCCATAGTATCGTTCAAACTGACGATTTTCCTGAGTTAGGAGAATACGCCGCTGAACATCAACGGCGTTTAAATGAATTAACAGAACGCGCGGCCAAGCACGGCATTAAAGTTTTTCTTTACATGCAACCGCCGCGCGCGCTTTTAGCCACGCATCCTATTTTCAAAAGTCATCCAGAGATTGGTGGACAGATAGAAAAAATGCAAGGTTGTGATGGTGAAAAAGTTAAAGTACAGGCGCTGTGTACTTCACACGATTCCGTGAAAAAATATCTGCGCAATGCTGCTGCTGAATTAGCGCGCAAGATCCCAAACCTCGGCGGAATTATTATGATTACCGCGTCGGAATATCCAGCGCATTGTTGGTCGCGCCGTGGTCGCATGATGAATGCCTCCGGTCACTACGAACAACTGCCCATCGAATGTCCCAACTGCAAAGATCGCACACCTAGCGATGTCGTCAATGAAGTTATCCAGCTAATGCGCGACGGTATCCGCAGCGTCAACTCTGTCTGGAAGATTATCGCCTGGAACTGGTCATGGGCGATGTATGAAGATGCTCCGTGCGAAAACATTATCGGCAAACTGCCGAAAGATGTCATTTTAATGGCTGATTTTGAACGCGGTGGCAAACGAACCATCCTCGGCAAAGAAAGGATTATGGATGAATATTCGCTCGGTTTTGCCGGACCTTCTAAACAATTTAAAGATTCTTGGGAATTGGCTAACCGTTGTAACTTAAAAATGATGGCTAAACTACAAATCGGCACCACCCATGAATTAGCGACCGTCCCAAATTTACCGATCATTGGGAATGTCTACCGCAAAGCCGTTAATGCCCGCAAAATGGGGTTAGCCGGTTTTATGGGCACGTGGAACTTCGGCAATATGATCACCGTCAACACCGCTGCACTGAACCATTTTCTCGGCGCTAATATTTCCGATGACCAAGATTTAGAATTGCGTAAATTTGCGACTGAATATTTCCCAAACTGCGAACCCGCGCAGATCAACACTGCTTGGAATAAATTTGCTGAAGCAATGAATAGTTATCCATTTTCAATCCCTTACCTATACGTTGGCCCGACCAATTACGCGTGCATTTTGCCCATGGAACCTGCTCCGCTGACTGGCAAATCATCCGGTCGTTCGTGGTTAATGGATGAACGCGGTGACAACATCACCGACGCCCTAGAGGGTTACACCATTGACGAAGTAATCGAAGGGTTCACCCAACTATCTGCCGTTTGGCAAACTGGAGTAGACGCGTTGGCCAAAGGATTGAAAAACGCTCCATCCAAGCATGCAGAAGAGGAATTAGATAACGCTCGAGTATGCGGTTATCTCTTCAACAGCACGAAACATTTTTGCAAAATCTTCAAACTGCGTAACGATTGGCACGACAACAAACGCGCTGAATACAACGCTATCGCCGCTGCCGAACTAGAAAACCTGCGCAAATTATTGCCATTGGTAGAAAAAGATCTGCGCTTCGGTTTTCATATCGAAGCCTTCGGTTATCAATTCGACGCCGCACAGATCAAAGCAAAGATCGCCACGCTAGAAAAACAACTCTCATAATCGTTCTAAAGCGACCTCATAACTTCGCGCGCGCATAATGCGCGCGCAAAGTTAAAGCCGCTATTTAACGCGATAATAATATTGAAGCGGGATGCTGAAATGGAAAAAAGCTCTAACGACTAATGAATGCTAGTTGCCACTAACAGATTAGAGAAGAGAAAAGGTAAACTTATACTTTGAATTAGCGAGAGATAATGCGCTCGTGGATTAGCAAGATGAGCCTCCAGCATAAAGAACTCATCTAAACCATGTCGAATGATATGGCGTCACTTTCATATTTTTCCCTTGTGGACAAGGAATTTTATATCTGAATCATTTTTTCACTTGGAAAAACTTGACAAACCTGTAAAGGCCATTAATTTCATACTACTAGGCAGATAGTAATAGGATAGTTCTGCCATAAACGAGCTTTTGCTCACAACCCTCATGGAGGTCCGTAATGAAGAAAGTGTTAACCCTGATGGTTGCCGCGTTAGTGGCAATAAGTGTACACGCTGCCCAAACTTATCAAGAAGCCGTCAGTGCTGGAGACAAAGAGTTAAAAGGAAAAAATTACGACGCAGCTGCTACTGCCTTTGATGAAGCAGTAAAGCTTGCGGAGAAACCAACCGACAAAGCAAGTGCCTATTTTAAGGCTGGAGAAGCGATGCGCTATGCGAAAAAGTACGACGAAGCCACTGAATATTTCAAAAAAATGTTGGCTGTAGATGAGTCTTCGTCAACGCAAAAAAGCTTGGCGCAATATCGTCTCGGACTTTGCTGTTATGCGCAGAAAAAATATCCTGAGACTATCGTTGAGATGGAAAAAGTGCTAGCCATTGACAAAGCTCATAAAAGCCATGTCGCTTATGCTAAACGCTATATCGGATATGCGCAATATAACAGCAAGGATTATGATGCCGCAGCTAAAACTTTCGGCGAAATTGCTAACGATGAAAGCGCCCCCGCCAGCTATCGTGCCGTAGCGCAAACTTATCTTGGGCATGTCAATTATGCACAGAAAAAATATGCTGAAGCAATCGAGGAGTTTAAAAAAGTTCAAGATATCCCGAAAGTTAATCCGCGCGATGTCGCAGAGGCAGATCGTCTCATCGGCAACGCCTACTATACGATGAAAGAGTATGATAAAGCTAAAGAGATGCTGGAGAAAGCAGTTGCGAATGAAAAAGCCACAGCCGCTACTAAAAGAAATGCATCCTCAATGCTTCAAAGAATTGAGAAATTAAATAAGAAATAACAAGTATTAGTTTTAAACTCAGCGGCGAATTTTTAATTCGTCGCTTTTTTTGTCTCTTGACAATCGTCGTATTAAGATTATGTTATTTAGTATTCATCAAATAAAGATGGATAGAAGTTGATTTTCAAGGCGTAAAATCTGCACGGTAAAAGTGCGGATTGATTAAAACACATAACAAAAGGAGTGGTTTATGAAACGTACATTATTGACTCTCGTTATTGCATTCGGAATGGTTTCAGGGATTTTTGCAGATGCAACATGGCTGACCGATCACAAACAAGCAACTGAAATTGCTAAAAAGGATCAGAAACCGATTTTGATGTTGTTCACCGGTTCCGACTGGTGCGGATATTGCATGAAATTAGACAAGGAGTTCTTTAGCCAACAGGATTTTAAAGAATTCGCCCAAAGTGATATTGTTTTGCTCGAAGTTGATTTTCCAAGGAATAAAAAACTTGACGCAACAACAACTGCTCAAAACAAAAAACTGGCGAAAAAATATGGCATCAGAGGTTATCCGACCATATACATCGTCGATGCTGATGGCGAAGTTATCTACCAAACTGGTTACGGTGAATTCGTTAAAGCAAAATCAGCTGAAAATTATATCAAAATACTGAAAGAAAAAATCGCGGCAAAAGCCAAGAAATAATTCTGATTAGATAATATTTAGAGCGGCGCATTTGCGCCGCTCTTTTCATTTTTTTTAAGGGAACTAGGAGATACTTATGAGATCAGCAATCATTGCACTAGCCTTGCTTTTGACGGCATTATTTAGTGCCGAAGCCGACGAGACCTTCAACTGGTCATTTAATTTAGAAGAAGAACAATTTACCATTTCCGTACAAATTCCTGAACATCACTACCTGTACCAAGACCAAACTAAAATCATCGTCAACTCTGCTGACAAATCGATATCAGCACACATCTCACCTATAGCCAGCAAATATGATGATGAGTTCAGTGGCGAAACCATGATTTATACGACCGGTAATGTCGAATGGAAATTCAACGTCGCAAAGACTACTCTACCGTATCGGATTGAGCTAGAATATGCGGGATGCCGGGCGACAACTCCAGAAAGCTCTGGAATCTGTTTTATGCCACAACATGATTTCTATGTTTTTGACGGAAAAATGGCAAAAAAAGACGATCCCGATGCCACTCCAACCGAAAAATTGACATTGTTGGAATCGTTAAAGGGATTTAAGATTTTGAATTCAGCTGGTGGCTACATGGGGAGTTCTGATTTTCTAAAATTTTTAAACCGCGAGGATACTGATTTTTTCGCAGGCAAAAGCATGTTAGTAATTATTTTTCTCATCGTAATCGGTGGATTAGGGCTGAACCTGACGCCGTGTATTTTGCCGATGATCCCGATTAATCTAGCAATTATCGGAGCAGACACTGGCGACCGGAAACAAGGCTTTATGCGCGGGTTGTTTTATGGAGTAGGAATAGCGTTAGCGTACGGGGTGCTGGGTTTGCTGTCGATGTTGGCGGGAGCTCGTTTTGGCGCACTGAACTCCAGTCCATGGTTCAATTTTTCAATTGCCGCAGTTTTTTTGATCCTATCGTTTGCGATGTTTGGGATCATTAATATTGATTTCTCAAAATTCAGTACCAAAGTTTCAGCGGATAAAATGCACGTTGGTAAATTTTTACTGCCAATATTCATGGGCGTAATTGCCGCGTTATTGGCAGGTGCGTGCGTGGCGCCAGTAGTTATTGCGGTGTTATTGTTATCAGTTAATCTCTATTCCGCAGGCAACTGGAGTGGGCTATTATTGCCATTTCTACTTGGCGTCGGCATGGCTCTGCCGTGGCCTCTCGCTGGAGCTGGTTTGGCAGTATTACCTAAACCGGGCCAATGGATGGAGCGAGTGAAACAATTTTTCGGAATACTAATTGTTGCTGCTGGATTGTGGTTTGCTTGGCAAGGCTGGGGACTGTTACCAGCGAAGTCGGACGGTACTTCAAGCGTGCAGGCAGAGATTGTAAAATTGGAAACCGCGTTAAATGAAAGCAAAAGATCAGGCAAACCGATTTTTATCGATTTCTGGGCTTCATGGTGTAAAAATTGCTTAGCCATGGAAAGCACAACCCTTAGCGATGCTGCGGTGAAAAACGAGTTAAACAACTACATTACAGTGAAATTTCAAGCGGAAGATCTTGGTGATCCGCAAATAAAGCAGGTCCTGGATTATTTCGAAGCAAAGGGATTGCCACATTTTGTGATTTTAAAATAATAATAACTTTAAATTCACAAAAGTTAGGGCTTCCCAGATTTACTTAATGTTGATTTTACTGCTGAAATAGTTTTGCCCGTAAAATCTTCTTTGATAGCTGGAAATGTTCCTTTAGGACAGTATATTAATCAGCTTATTGTATAATAAAAATCAGTGTAAAATGTAAATACCCAAACCTTAGGATAAAAAGATGGCAACCCAAAAAAGCAAAAAAGAAATTTTTGAAATTAAGCAAGAAGAGCTTAGTGCGTGTGGCAAAAAAATGAATTTCCTGATCAAGCAGGAAAACCTTAGCAAAGAATCAAGAATGATTTTGAGCCGCTTTGCCAACCAAGTGAATATTCCAGGATTCCGTCGCGGCAAAGCTCCAGATGCACTCATTCGCAGAAAATATGAAAAAGAGATACTTGAAGAATTGCGTAACCATCTTTTCTCGCTTGCAATAAGAGAGATTGAGACTGGTGATAACCCAGATATCGTTCACTTCTCAAATCCAGAAGAAAAAAACGAACTGAAATTAGATGAAGATTTTGAATTTTCATTTAGTTTTGAATGTGCGCCAAAGATTGAGTTACCTGATTATAAAAACATCAAAATTGATGTTCCAGAAATTGCAGTCAGCGATGAAGCAATCCAAGAACAGATTGCACATTTGGGAAATATGTATGGTTCGTACGAAGATGTAGATGTTGCAGCGGAATCAGGCGATATGCTCAAGGCCAGCTATACCACCGATTTTATAGTCGATGATGAAGAAAACGCAGCGCCCTCATTGCTCCGCCAAGTAAAATCCGATGATAACTGGATTTGGTTGTCTGAACCTGAAACAATTCCAGGAGCAATTGCCGCTTTGACTGGGGCGAAGAAAGGGCAAGATTACGAATTTACTGCTGAATATCCTGAAGACTATCGCGAGGAAGCGTTACAAGGCAAAAAAGTCGCGTATAAAGTTCATGTAAAAGCGGTCCAACGCCGTAAAGTTTTAAACGAAGATGAACTTTCCAAAAAAATGAATTTTGATTCGAGTGAAAAATTGCGCGACTTAATTAAAACTAATATTGCGCGCGATAATGAAGCAACACAGCATGACCAATATCTGGAAAAACTGCAAGAAGAGTTGCTGAAACAAACCGCCGAATTTCCATTACCTGAACAATTATTGGCTGGCGAAACAAGCAACAAGCTTCAAGAAATTGCTCATAAACTGATTAAGAACGATGAAGACGCTAACTCATTTAAAGAAAAAATGGAAGAGCACAAGGCCGAGGCAACCACTCAAGCTAAAGAGTTCACCCGTCTTCTCTTTATTTGCCGCAAAATTGCAGCGCAAGAAAAAGTCAGTGTCTCCGATGGAGAAGTTAATACTCAGATCAAATTAATTGCTCAGCATCAAGGCGCTAATGAAAATGAAATTCTAAGTCAATTCAAACGCAACGGCGTATTTGAAGACATTAGAATAAAGATGTTGATCAATAAAGTATTAAGTCATATAAAAGAAAACGCCGAGACTGCCAAATAAGCGCAGTTTTTTGTACAAGGTCGAATAAAAGAATAGTTAAGTTTATCATCTATACATTAGATGGCGATTTGTTTCTTAAACGACTTTAAAGTTTAGTGTTTAAATTAGCGCGCGCATTATGCGCGCGCGAATTTTAGAGGAGATAGTTATGAAGAATTCTGTATTAGTTCCAATGGTGGTTGAGCAAACTGGTCAAGGTGAACGCGGTTACGACATTTATTCGCGCCTTTTGAAAGATCGGATTATTTTGTTGGGAACCCCCGTCGATGATACTATCGCCAACCTAATTGTGGCGCAACTGCTGTTTTTACAATCTGAAGATCCAAAGAAAGATATTGATCTCTATATCAATAGTCCAGGTGGCTCTATTACAGCAGGCTTAGCGATTTACGATACGATGCAAATATTATCATGCGACGTAAAAACCTACTGTATCGGTCAAGCTGCCAGCATGGGCGCAGTATTGTTAGCGGCTGGCGCACCGGGGAAACGTTTCTCCTTGCCAAATGCACGCATTATGATTCACCAGCCATGGGGCGGTTCAGAAGGCACCGCTGCAGATATTCATATTCAAGCTCAAGAAATCCTGCGGATGCGTACCATGTTAAATGGCATTTTAAGCAAGCATACTGGAAAACCATTGAAAAAAATTGAGACCGACACCGATCGTGACCATTTTATGTCAGCGGAAGAAGCGGTTAAATACGGCTTGGTCGACTCAGTTGTCGGTGTCCCATCCAAAAAATAACGAATCGGAGTTACTGTGGCAAAAAAAGATAATAATAACAATAACCAGAAATGTTCTTTTTGTGAGCGTCCAATAAAAGACCCTCACGATCTGATTGCTGGTCCCGGCGGAGTTTTTATCTGCCGGGGTTGCGTTGATATATGCGACTCTGTGATGAATCCCCCGAAGGAAAAGAATAGCAGCAAAGAGGCTTCTCAGTTTGTTGAAAAACTGCATATTCCCAATCCAAAAGAATTAAATGACGAACTAAATCGTTTTGTTATCGGTCAGGAAAACGCTAAAAAAGTTTTATCTGTGGCGGTGCATAACCATTATAAACGGCTAAAAACCCAGTTCCTTGATTTTGATGGACTGGAAGAATTTAAAGATGTTTCACTGGAAAAGAGCAACGTACTGATGGTCGGCCCCACCGGTAGTGGAAAAACCCTACTCGCAAAAACCTTAGCCAAAATGCTGGACGTGCCTTTTTGCATCTGCGATGCAACCACACTGACCGAAGCAGGTTACGTCGGCGAAGATGTTGAAAACATTATTTTGCGTTTGGTTCAAGCAGCTGATTATGATATCGAAAAAGCTCAAATCGGTATTATTTATGTCGATGAGATCGATAAAATTTCACGCAAGACTGAGAACGTCTCAATTACCCGTGATGTTTCAGGCGAAGGGGTTCAGCAAGCACTTTTGAAAATCATTGAAGGTACAGTTGCGAACATTCCTCCCAAAGGTGGCAGAAAACATCCGAACCAAGAATACTTACAGGTTGACACCACAAATATCTTGTTTATTTGCGGTGGAGCTTTCGTTGGAATTGACAAGCTGGTCCAGCGCCGTGTTGGCAAACATATCCTCGGCTTCAGCCAGAAAAAAGATGAAAAAAATATCGTACCAGATGACTTAACCATGAGTGAAATGAAACTGGAACATGAAGATTTGATTCGTTTTGGACTGATTCCTGAATTTGTCGGACGCTTGTCGATAATAACTCGTCTGCTGGCTTTGACCAAAGAAGAATTGATCAAAATATTGACCGAACCACAAAATGCGGTGACCAAACAATACGCAAAACTAATGGCGATGGATGGAATAAAATTATCCTTCAAGGATGATGCCTATGAAGCTTTTGCCGAGATTGCCGAGCGTAAAGGCGCAGGTGCGCGTGGATTGCGTTCTCTCCTTGAAGAGGTAATGCTTGAAGTGATGTTTGAAGTGCCATCAATGAAGAATGTGGTCGAATGTATTATCACTGGCGATGCCGTTCGTGGACTAAAGAAACCGGTAATTAAGAAAAAGTAACAGTCTTCCACTAGGAAGATAAAGGGTGCGGAATGGAGCATAAAGCAGTTCAGCGCAAAGATTTCGACTTTGATCTTGATGATCGCACTGAACAAATTGTGATGAATAACGTCATGGCGATTGAAACCGACGATGATGATGAACTGAAGACTGAAATTTTCGGCCCAGTCGACTCATTTACTCCACTTCCTGGAGCGGACTTTGATATGGATAAACTGAGCATCCAACCGCCAGGAAAGTATCGCTTTATTCGCAGTATCGGTTTTGGCGGTATGAAAACTGTTACTAAAGTCCATGATCGCGATACTGGGCGCAATATAGCAATGGCTTCAATCCCCGATGCAGCGGAACGAAATCCACAAGATTTGTTGCGATTTATTCATGAAGCTTTTATTACCGCTCGACTTGAACATCCAAACATTGTACCTGTACATGATATCGGCATCGACTCTAGTGGAGCTCCATACTTCACCATGAAGTTATTGCGCGGTTATACCTTAGCACGGCTACTTAAAAGACTCCGCAATGGCGAGCCGCAGATAACCGCGAAATACAATGAAGGTCGATTATTATTCATTTTCATGAGAATCTGTAATGCTGTTGGGTTCGCACATTCGCAACAGATTATTCATCTCGACCTTAAGCCGGAAAATATCCACGTCGGAGAATTTGGTGAAGTGTCAGTGATTGACTGGGGACTAGCCAAATATCTCGGAAAACCCGCCACAGATGATCCTCAAGGAAAAGTTAAAAAAAATAATTCCGATATCGAGAAAGTAGAAACTTCGACAGGAATCGCAAGAGGAACGCCGGGCTATATGTCGCCAGAACAAGCCGCAGGTCTGAACGAACGCAAAGATGTGCGTAGCGATATCTATTCTTTAGGGGCAATTCTCTACAAGATGTTGACCCTGCAGCAGCCTTTTTCCGGATCAAAGGTTGACGAAATCCTGCGCAATACAATCGCTGGCAAAATAACTCCTCCGAACCAACTTAGCGACCTGCCACATCTCATTCCTGTAGCCCTAGAAGCAATAATACTAAAAGCAATGCACCGCAATCCAGATAAACGTTATCAGGATATCAACGAATTACGCGAAGATTTATTTGCCTATATCGGTGGTCACGCGACCAATGCCGAATCGCCCGGAACCTTAAAAAAATTGGCCATGTTTTTCAAACGCAATTTACATTTTTCATTATTTTTCATTGTGCTAATTCTCCTTTTAATCGGGTCGGGATTTTTGATTTGGCTTTACTATAACGGCATGCTCGAAATCAGCTTGAACTAAAGTCCTGACGGCGATACAGTAAGAGCTTGTTGAGGAACTCAAATTTATAGCTAAACTAACTCCGCGAAATTATTGTTTGAGTTGCTTGAGATAAACTGCTTATTAAATCATTAAGGAAATATAACTATGAAGATATTGATTACCGGCGGCGCGGGATTTATCGGCTCTGCTGTAGCGCGCATGTTAATTAATGAAACCGACGATGAAGTTTGCGTAATTGACAAAATGACTTATGCCGGAAATTTGGAATCATTGGCCCCGGTCATTAAATCTCCTAACTTCAGCTTCAAACAACTAGATATTTGTGACCGCCTCGGAGTTGACGCTGTTTTCAATGAATTCAAACCGGATGCAGTGATGCATCTAGCAGCTGAATCGCATGTTGATCGTTCTATCGATAGTCCCGGCGAATTCATCAACACCAATATCACTGGTACTTATGTAATGCTTGAAGCCGCACGTAAATATTTGACTGGGTTGAGTTCCGAAAATGCCAAAAAATTCTTATTTCATCACGTTTCCACCGATGAGGTTTACGGCGATCTTGATGATGACGGCTCGCTATTCCGCGAAGACACCTCTTATGCTCCGAGTTCCCCTTATTCGGCATCCAAAGCCGCGTCAGATCATCTAGTTCGCGCATGGGGACGCACCTTTAATCTGCCAATAGTGATTACCAACTGTTCCAATAATTATGGACCCTGCCAATTTCCTGAAAAACTGATCCCGCTGATTATCCTCAACGCCTTGGATGGCAAAACGTTACCGATCTATGGAAACGGTTCCCAAATTCGTGATTGGCTGTTTGTCGAGGATCATGCCAAAGCCATTTATCGAGTTGTCAGGAAAGGGATCGCTGGAGAAACTTATAACATCGGCGGCCATAATGAAAAAAAGAATATTGAGGTCGTTCACGCGATCTGTGATCTGCTTGATGAACTCCAACCCAAAGAAGATAAAACTTCATACCGCCAACAAATCAGCTTTGTAACCGATCGCCCCGGACACGATCTGCGCTATGCCATTGATGCTGGAAAGATTGAACGCGAATTAGGTTGGAAACCACAGGAAACCTTTGAATCAGGAATACACAAAACCGTACTCTGGTATCTGGAAAACCGTGATGGCTGGTGTAAACGTGTTTTGGACGGTTCCTACAAACGAGAACGGCTTGGAGTGATTTCTTGAAAAATTTTATTAAAATCAATTGTGGGAGTAAAGAGCAATGAAAGGTATTGTATTAGCCGGTGGTGCCGGTTCTAGATTGCATCCGGTAACCCTTGGTGTTTCAAAACAACTGTTGCCAGTTTACGATAAACCGATGATTTATTACCCGCTTTCCGTGCTGATGCTGTCGGGGATTCGCGATATTTTGATTATTACCACACCAGAAGACCAAAACGGGTTTGTGCGCGCGCTCGGCGATGGTTCGGCTTTTGGAGTCAACCTGACGTATCGTGTGCAACCTTCGCCCGACGGTTTAGCGCAAGCGTTTATTATCGGCGAATCCTTTATTGGCAACGACCGAGTGGCGCTAGCATTGGGTGACAATGTTTTTTACGGCGCAAATTTTCAAACGCTATTAAATTCAGCCGTTCAACGGGAACATGGTGCCACTGTTTTCGGTTACTGGGTCTGTGACCCTGAGCGTTTTGGCGTGGTTGAATACGATAAAGCCGGCCATGCAGTGTCGATTGAAGAAAAACCGCTTAAACCGAAATCAAATTACGCCGTAACCGGGCTTTATTTTTATGATAATCAGGTTATTGATATTGCGAAGAATGTCCAACCATCAGCTCGTGGAGAACTGGAGATCACCAGCGTTAATCAGGCATATCTTGAAAATAACGAATTGCACGTGGAACGATTGGGACGCGGTTATGCGTGGCTTGATACTGGCACTCATGAAAATTTGCTTGAAGCAGGAGAGTTTGTCCGCACGATTGAAAAACGTCAAGGACTAAAGATCGCTTGTCTTGAAGAGATCGCTTTTGAGCACGGCTGGCTCGACGAAGATGCCATATTACGACAAGCGGCGATATTATCTAAAAACGGATATGGTCAATATCTTAAAAATTTGGTTTTATCCCGCAAAAAATAATTTTAATCCTTCGTGTAAGCAGCAACATCAGGTGACTCAACAACAAATTTCATGAATCACGTGCTCAAAGATTGAAATTCCCCACTTTCATGGTATTTTTATATCTTCTAAAAATCTGACTCTTTATAACTCAGGAATTGCTATCATGACCCCTTTAATTATTGGCGGGAAAGCCTTTACATCACGTTTATTTCTAGGAACCGGTAAATTTTCTTCATCACAAGCGCTCAATGCGGCTATCATAACTTCTGGCTCCGAATTGGTGACTGTAGCTTTGCGTCGCGTCGATGTTAATGACGATAGCGATGATATTATCAGTGCTATCCCGAAAAATGTTACCATTATGCTCAATACCAGTGGTGCGCGCAACTGTGCCGACGCTTTAAAGATCGCTAGGTTTGGACGAGCCGCTGGCTATGAATGGATAAAGTTAGAAATACACCCCGATCCACGTTACCTACTCCCAGACCCGATTGAAACCTATAACGCGGCCGTCGAATTAGTTAAAGATGGTTTTAAGGTCTTGCCATACATCAATGCTGATCCAGTTTTAGCCAAACGACTTGAGGATATCGGTGTTCACGCAGTCATGCCACTGGGATCGCCGATTGGCAGTAACCAAGGAATCCAAACTGAAGCAATGCTTCGCATCATTATCGAACAAGCCAATATTCCAGTCGTGATTGACGCCGGCTTGGGTTTGCCGTCACACGCGGCACACGCAATTGAACTCGGTGCTGACGCAGTGCTGGTCAATACCGCTATCGCTGCCGCTAACGATCCTGGGGCGATGGCGAAAGCGTTTGCCATGGCTACAGAAGCCGCAGAAATGGCGTTAAAGTCTGGACCACCTGCACCGCAAAACAGTGCTTCGGCTACTTCTCCGTTGGACACTTTCAGCGATATAATTTAATTGGTAAAATCATGAAAATGCTTCCATACAGTAAATACTCTGCCGAAGAGTTGAATACTTATATAAACAATACGACTGCTGACGCAGTGAAAAACTCATTGCGCACTGCAACACCTAAATTTAATGATTTCCTCCATTTTATCGCTCCAGCAGCGCTCCCATTAATTGATGAAATTCGCGAGAAATCTGCTGCCATAAAAAAAATGTATTTTGGAAAAACTATCCGTTTATATGCGCCTCTTTATATTTCCAGCTACTGTATTAATAACTGCGCATATTGTGGATTCCGCAGTTCATTTGATCATCAACGTCGCCGGCTAAGCTTTGATGAAATAATGAATGAAGCTCAAATCATCAAAGATATGGGTCATGACAGTTTGCTCTTGATTACCGGCGAAGATCCCAAAGGGGCATCAGTTCCATTCACTGCAAAGTGTATTCGCGCGTTAAAAAACAAGTTTTCCTATATCAACATTGAGTTTTATCCGATGGGTGAAACCGACTATCGAACCCTATTTGAAGCGGGCTGTCATGGCTTGACGCTTTATCAGGAAACCTATGATCAAGAACTTTACAAAACCTTACACTTGGGCGGGCCAAAGACTGATTATATGTTCAGATTAAATGCGTTGGCCGCTGGCGGAAGAGCGGGGTTTTACAACCTCGGAATGGGTGCGCTGCTTGGTTTAAATCCAAATTGGCGCATTGAGGCCACAAATCTGGCCATCCACGCGATGTGGATCAGAAAACGTTTCTGGCGTAGCCGAACCCAGTTTTCTTTCCCACGTATCACTCCGACTCAAGGAGGATTTAACGTTCCCGCTCCAGTCAGTGATCTTGATTTGGAACAGATGATGCTGGCATTCCGGCTATTTTTCCGTGAAGCAGATCTATTTTTATCCACTCGCGAACATCATGAATTTCGCACTCGCATGGCAGAAATCTGTGTCAGCCATTTAAGTGCTGGCTCACAAGTTGCGCCCGGCGGATATCAAGCTTTTCTAGAAGGAAAAGCATTGGGCCAATTTACAATGCATGACCGTTCCTCCGTGACCGCGGTGCTTGCCGACCTCAAAGCTCGTGGTTTAGAACCAGTTTTCAAAGATTGGGATCCGTGTTTTTCTGCTTGAAAACCAACCATTTAACACTATATTTAATCTCATGTTAAAGATCATGAAAAATTATTTCTCTGCCATATCTCTCACGCTAGGGTTTGCTTTGCTCTTGCTAATTTTCGGATGCTCTAGTCCTGAAGTGAAGGTTTTACCTCCACTTCCTGAAACTTCAGAATTTATCCAAAATGCCGCTACGGTAAAAACAAGTTTTGACACGTTGAAAAACACAGTGGCATTTATTTCGAGCGACACCTACGATGTTTATCGTCATGCGCCCCAAGAATTGGCGCGTCGAATGAAAATGGTCGGCATAAAACAATGCTTTTTAATTCTTTCTGAGCATACTCCAAAACATTTGGGCGAAAATGATTTACGACAATTGATAGTTGCGCTAAAACAACAAGAAATTAGTTTTTGCTTAGCTTTTGATCCACGTAGTTTTTACAACCAAGGACAGCGCTGGTTAGTGCGTCCGCAAAATGTCGATAAAAACAGTAAGTTATTTTCTCAAATTAACCAATTTATGACATTCAACGACGCCAGCGAACCCGACGCTAAATTTAACGGAATTGCTATAATTTTAGCGCCGCAGTTAATGAGGAGTAGTACTAAAAACAATCATCTTTATGCTTGGAGTGAAAAAAACTACGGTGTTGGTTTGGATAACGACAAATTGACAGTTGCTGCTGTCCAGCTCTCCAAAAAAATTGCCCAACTCGTTAAGCCATTAAAATTCACAATAATTATTCCTGACTTTATCCACATCAAGGCTACTGAAGGCAAATTATCAACAGGCCGAGTCGAAGATTTTGCTGGTTTTACTGATCAGTTAATCGTTATGGCGTTTGCGCCGTCTTTAAAAGAAACGCTAGCCAAAATATCCCAGCACGCTGAAGTTGCAGCAACGCTCGACCTAGAATTGATTCCTTGCATCCTAGCCCACAACGATCATTACCGCGAAATTACTGATTCGATTTGCAACCGCTCTTTTGCCGATTTCGCGACAGATTTACAAACAACTATGCCTGAATTTATCGACGATCGAGGTATTGATGGCATAGCGGTTATCTATTGGCGTGGCTTAGAAATTCTTTTAGAAAAATTTAATTAGGTGAAATAATGCGTTGTCCAAAATGCCAATTCCAAGATGATAAAGTGATTGATTCACGCGCAGTAAAGGATGGTTCCGGAGTGCGTAGACGCCGCGAATGTCTAAATTGCGGGCATCGATTCTCTACTTACGAAGGGATTATTTATTCCGAGCTAAAAGTAATTAAAAAAGATGGCATAATCGAGGATTTTGATCGCGATAAATTACGGCGTGGCATTGAAAACGCTTGTTATAAACGTCCCGTGCTCTCTGAAGCTATTGATCGTGCCGTTGATGAAATTACCATCGCTATCCAACGCGGTTACGACCGGGAAATCCCATCTTCAGAACTCGGACGCTTGGTCATGGAGGCGCTGTTAAAGCTCGACAAAGTCGCATACGTCAGATTTGCCTCTGTTTATCGTGATTTTCAGGCCGTAGATAGTTTCCGAGAAATCATTCAAGAAATAGATTCGGCAGAAAAGTCTTGACGATGATAAAGTTAGCCGGAAATACCATTATGATCACCGCCGAGTCTGGCGAAGCCACTCCTTTTGATCCAGAATTAATCCAAACTAGCATTGTCGGCAGTTTTAAGGCTGCTGGTATCCATGATCAGTGGTTAGCCGAGGATATTGCAATGGCGGTGGAGTTTGCGCTTGCACAAAATGTCTCCGCGAATAAAACTTTTTCAGCTTCAGAGATAAATAGTACCATTGTTAAAATCTTGGAAGACAACGGTTTTCCAGAGGCATCTGAACACTATCGCAATTATAATTCATTCGCAAAAATAACCATTAACGCTGATCCCGATACGGTGAAAGTACTATTAGAGCGACAACTGGCATTACACGGCACTATATTGCAAGAAACAGTTGATAAAGTGGTTGCCGCAGCTCAACGCCTGGGTATCGAATATGCAGCTCCCGCACTTTATTTGGAAATGGCACGTCATTTCAAAACCGTAACGGCGCCATTACCAACATTAGCTTCATTGCCCGCGACTGCACATTTACCTGTAACCCCTAAACCTCGTTATCTGCTCACTACCGCGGAAATAAATGCCGCATTGAGTCCTGAATCAAGACAGATGATTGACGCAGGAATTGTCTTACCCAAAGGGATCAGCTCGATCTCTAATTCTTTAATTTTGGAATTGCGCTTATCAAAATTAGCTGCACATTTAGAATTTGAACCTGTTATTACTGAGATGATGTTAATGCCACACTTTAACATCGCTGCCACTGCCCTCAATGAGTGCTTTCTAAGAACTCGGGAACTGATGGCTGAAAAATGGAACCCCGCTACCATTCCGGTTTTTTTATCTGTCCCTGACATGTCAGTTTTCGCAGTAAAATATCTAGAAGCAGAATGGCCTGAAGCAAAAAAAGATTGCCGCTACCTTTTAACCTGCCTCAGTAAATCATTAAACTTTGATCTCTTTAATACCCGCATGGCTTAACAATACCTCAAGCATTAACATCCCAGATAGAAACCTTGAAGAGCTCACCATCACCTTAACACGATTCTTTCATTCTAATTTCTAGATTTCTGAAGTACCCGTTATATTTTTCACAAATACTAGACATGGTTGGATTTCAAAACGAGGAGTTGAAAAAACAAACCAGCTGCGTTAAAGTATTTCTCAATAAAGATTCGTTGTATCAAGCGGCACAGCGATATTGATATAACTTGAGGGACCACAACAACTCAAATCAAAGGGGTGCATAGCGATTCCAAGTACAATATTTCCCTATGATGTACAGATTTTTGTTCCGTAGCCTTTTTGAGATGAGGATGATGTTGGCGCTGTCCCAGCAAATTGTTGAATTTTGATTCATGAATTCAGGATACCTAAATAGTTACGACGTTTTTATTAAAATCTGGAGGAGGAGGTTAACTATGTTAAAACAATATTTTCAGAGAACGCCTTTGCTCAATGGAGAAGACAGTAATGCCAAACGTGAAGAAATCCGCACTTATTTCCACACCACCCAGGATCGCTATGAAAATCTTTTTGAAACGTTGCGCACGGATGATGCATACTATAAAAAATCGATATCATTGCGCCATCCGCTGATCTTTTACTATGGTCACACCTCGACTTTTTTTGTAAACAAACTGATTCTGGCTGGAGTGATCATTGAACGGATCAATCCCGCGCTAGAATCGATTTGTGCCGTCGGGGTCGATGAAATGAGTTGGGACGATTTGGACACCACACACTACGAATGGCCGACAGTCGAAACGGTACACAACTACCGGCGTACTACCCGTAACTTAGTTGACAAACTCATTAGTGAGCTACCATTAACTCTACCGATTACTTGGGAAAGTCCCTGGTGGGTGATCCTAATGGGGGTTGAACATGAACGCATTCACCTAGAAACTTCCTCGGTTTTAATCCGTCAACATAAACTCGAATACGTGAAGACACACCCTGACTGGAGGCCCTGCCAAGAATCTGGCGACGCTCCGCAAAACCGTTTGATTGAGATTCAAGCTGGCACAATTCAGCTCGGCAAAGATTTTGCAAATCCGCTTACCTACGGTTGGGATAATGAATTTGGACACCATGAAGCAACCGTGCCGACCTTTCAGGCCAGCGAATACTTAGTCAGCAACGGGGAGTTTCTGAAATTTGTGCAAGCAAATGGCTACACAACAACAAAACATTGGGAGAAAGAAGGTCTCTCTTGGCTCAAATTTAGCGCTGCCCAATATCCGACTTTTTGGATTAAAAAAGATTCCGAGTGGCAACTACGTTTAATGACGGAAGTGATTTCGATGCCCTGGAATTGGCCAGTCGAGGTCAACTATCACGAAGCGAAAGCGTTTTGTAACTGGAAAGCAGCCAACACTGGCCAAACAGTCAGGCTACCGACTGAGGATGAATGGTATCGACTTTACGATTCGAGCAATTTAACCAATGTGCCATTCAATAAGCCTGCTGCCGGCAATCTTCATTTGGATTATTACGCGTCCAGTTGCCCGGTCAATAAATTTAAGCAAGGGAGATTATTTGATGTCGTAGGCAACGTCTGGCAATGGACGGAAACGCCAATTTACCCGTTTGCAGGCTTCGACGTCCATCCGATTTATGATGATTTTACAACGCCCACGTTCGATGATCAGCACAACTTGATCAAAGGCGGTTCCTGGATCGCCTGTGGTAATGAAACCCTACGAAGTGCCCGTTACGCCTTCCGCCGACATTTTTTTCAACATGCGGGATTCCGTTATGTTGTTGCTGACCCGCCGCCAGCACAATACAGTTCTCGTTATGAAACTGACAAGATGCTCACCGAGTATGCTGAGTTTCATTACGGTGATGCTTATTTTAACGTGCCCAATTTCCCAGCAACACTAGCTGCAATAGCTATCGCAGCCATGGGCGATCGGCCGGCACGCAAAGCACTCGACTTGGGATGCGCAGCAGGTCGCGCCAGTTTTGAACTTGCACGCCATTTTGATCAGGTCTCTGGAGTAGATTTTTCTGCACGGCTTATCGGACAAGGGGTACAAATGCTACAACAAGGCATGCTCCATTACACGCTCACTGATGAAGGCGACCTAGTTTCCTACAAAGAGCGTTCACTGGCCAATCTTGACTTAAATAACGTCAAAGGAGAGGTGGAGTTTTTTCAAGGTGATGCCTGCAACTTGAAACCGATCTTTTCTGGCTACGACCTGATTTTGGCGGCTAATTTAATCGACCGCCTTTACGATCCGGTAAAATTACTAAGTACAATTCAGACGCGTTTGACGGCTGGCGGTTTATTATTAATTGCCTCTCCTTATACATGGTTAGCGGAGCATACTGAAAAAAAACGATGGCTCGGTGGCTATAAGAAGGATGGTGAAAACTTCACTACCTTAGATGGCCTTAAAGAACTTTTAGGACAACACTTTAAGCTCATTAAAGAGCCACAAACTGTACCTTTTGTGATTCGAGAAACCAAACGCAAATTCCAGCACTCGTTATCAGAAATGACTATCTGGGAAAAACTACCTTGATGAAAACCTAACAGCCAAAAAAGAGAAAACGCGTAGTCCTCACTCTCTTTGGCCAATTGGAGTAACAATTATGATCGAAAAATCGAGTTCAAATATTAGTCCCCAACCGACAGCCAACACTTCAAGCGAAGTATTTTACGACTTTGACTGCAAAGTCAACCGCGCTGGCAGCCATAGTGTTAAATATGACGCACGGCAAAATGTATTCGGTAAAGCTGACGTGACCCCTTTATGGGTGGCAGACATGGATTTCGCCGCGCCACCAGCGATTACGGAAGCACTGATTGCGCGCGCACGTCACCCCATCTACGGCTATACCATCCTTCCCGACACGCTATATGAAGCGGTTATCAACTGGGTGCGGCGACGCCATGGCTGGAATATTCCTCGTGAATGGATTGTCTTTTGTCCGGGCGTGGTCCCTTCATTAAACGCGGCGGTGAAAGCTTTTACCAAGGTCGGCGATTCAGTGATCATACAGCCCCCCATTTATCCGCCTTTTTTTTCAACCATTACCAATAACTGCCGAAAACTACTGCCCAATCCGTTACGTTTGAAAAATGGCAAATACACGATGGACTTTGGACATTTGGCGCAATGCGCTAAACAAGCTCATCTATTATTACTCTGCTCGCCACACAATCCAGTCGGAAGGGTCTGGGAGCAACAGGAGCTTGCTTCCCTGTTAGAAATTGCTGAAAAATACGACTTACTGATTGTTTCCGACGAAATCCATTCCGACTTGATCTACCCCGGGCACAAACACCACGTCGTGGCCGCCATGACAGAAAATCCCGCTCGCGTAATCACTGCCTTATCACCCAGTAAAACTTTTAACATCCCTGGATTGAATCTTTCTGCACTTATTATTTCCGATGAAAAACTCCGGGCCAAGATGACCCAAGTTTTTAACGCGATGCATGTCAATGCCGCCAACCCTTTCAACATCGTTGCTTTTGAAACAGCGTATTGGGAAGGCGAACCATGGCTGGAGGCATTGTTAAGTTACCTACAAGCCACACGTGAGGCCGTTGAAGCATATCTCGTGGATCATCTGCCAGAAATTAAACTGATTCAGCCACAAGGCACTTATCTTTTATGGCTGGATTGCCGAGGCCTAAATATGAATGACGCACAACTCAAAGAGTTCTTTGTCCACAAAGCCGGTATCGGTATGAATCCAGGAACGCAATTTGGCGAGTTGGAAGGCAACGGCTTTATGCGCCTAAATATTGGCGCGCCCCGTAAGGTCATCTTAACCGCGCTCCAACAAATCAAAAGAGCGTGGGATGAATCCACGCATTGACTATCAGGACACTAATATCGTATGAAACCATCTTCACAATCACCGGCTACAGTGCTGACAATCGGCCATTCGACGCACCCGCTTACAGAATTTATTCACCTGCTTCAAGCTCACTCTGTGACATCTGTAGTAGACGTACGCACAATACCGCGTTCGCGACACAATCCGCAATTTAACCGCGATATCTTACCTACTTCATTGCAAACTGCGGGAATTAGTTACATTCATCTGCCAGGTCTCGGTGGGCTACGCCATACGACTAAAAACTCCATCAATATGGGATGGCGCAACGCGTCTTTCCGTGGATTCGCCGATTATATGCAGACACCAGAGTTTGAAACAGCTTTGAACAAATTGATCCAATTAACGAATCAAGAACGGGTTGCCTTGATGTGCGCAGAAGCAGTGCCGTGGCGTTGCCATCGCTCATTGATTGCCGACGCCTTACTGGTTCGCGGCATTCCGGTGGAGGATATCATGAACGCAAAGCATCGCCAGCTCCATAAGCTCACCTCGTTTGCCCAAGTAACAGGCGCCCACATCATCTATCCTGATGAAGAAACTACTACACACACCATAGACAACGACTAATAAATAACTTATTCATTGATTCTGTAGAATGGCATTACTTTTTTACGAAATTCGCGTGGTGATACTCCTATTCTTTTTCTGAATTCTGATGAGAAATATAATGGGTTGGCATACCCGACGTTGTGGGCGATTTCTTGAATTTGCATGTCGGTGCTTAATAATAAAGATTTGGCATTTTTCATTTTTAACGTGATAAAATAATTGATTGGCGAAGTATTAAAATATTGTTGAAACGCGCGGTTTAAAGAGGTTGGTGCAGAATTTAGGGCTTCAGCCATTTTTTTTAAACTTAATTGTCGTGACAAATGACGTCCCATCAGGTCTATCGCACGAACTAACAAATCCGGAGTGCTTTCTTGTTGTAGATTTTCTTCGAGTTCGAGTAGAAGCCTATAGGCCAAAACGGAACAGCGCCGTCTGAATCCATCTTTTTTGTCTTTAAGCTCAATGAAGCATTCACGCATGGTCTTTTCGACCGTTTCCGAATTATTTAACTTAATGACGTCTTGTTTTATTAGTTTTGTTGTAATGAGTGCTCCGCCTAGTTCATGTCCACCCAACAAACACGCGAGCCGATGACAATACCCTTCCGGGCCAGTCATAAATTCACTATTGCAATCATTATGGACTAAAAAAACATTTCCGGCCTCGACCCGATATTTTTTCTCATTTTGGACAAAATACATTGAACCTTCCAGAACTAACTCAATCGAGAAAACTTCTGACGCTTCACGACGGCGATAATTTTTTTTAAAGCTGTGTGTGTCATTAACGCCGATTAAGCGCAAAGGCAGTGTTTCAGTCAACTCCAGCTGTATATCGTTATAAATCTCCCGGGTATAATATTTGTTATTGGCCGTAAACCAAATTTTCCCAATACCGTCCGGCGAGAAAGATTTTATGTCATTTGAGTGTTTAAGCATTTTACAACCTTATTTCTGAATAGTTAAAGTTTTATGTTTTTGGTAATATATCATATATACAGCCCGTTTAAAGGGTTGTTTTAAATTGATATTGGCTATATAATTAGTTATTGATAAATAAAATCAGCTAAAGTTTAGGTTTATAAATGGATTTTGATGCACTAAATATATGGGGCCCCGGACAAATTTTTGCGTTCTCAGGTTTAGATGGTAAAACTATCTTTGACAGTAGTCTCGTTTTGCGCACCGCATTTGAGTTTTTGGGGTTTGAGATTAAACACCCAGAAAATGGTGGCAGTATAAAATTTCTAAATTTCAATAAAAACACAGATAATATTACTTTGGCTGGAGATTTTTTCTACTTAGGAAAAAACAAGGGGGCATTTGTTGATAGTTGTCATTTACTTATTGAAGGAAAACTTCAAATTGAAGCTGGAAATTCCATAAAAGTGCTTACCACCAATAATCAGACGCTTATTGGAGAAAGAGATCACTTTTGTCCAGAACTCATTAATAGGAATATTGATGAAGTCATTCACGAACGTCGTCAGCAACTACAGAAATTCCCTATTCCTACAAATTTATCCCAAAATACCAAGCGCACTTTGTTGAAAGCGTATTCACAATTGCGGACACAGTTTTGCAGTCCAGAAGGCATAATAAAAAAATTATGGACAACTCCTGATCGTTGGCCCCATCGCAGAATGTGGCTATGGGATTCTGTTTTTCATGCTGTCGGTGTTAGGCATCTGAATATAAAAGTCGCTCGTGAAATTATTTCAGCGATACTTGAACTCGGTGGCAAAGATGGTTTCATCCCACTGGATGCGAGCCCGTATAAAAAAAGCGACGTTACCCAACCACCTCTGCTGGCATTAGGGGTAAGGTTGATACAGGAAATTGAACCAGATCGTGAATGGTTGAAGGCGTGCTATCCATTCTTGAAGGGTTATATCGAATGGGATTTGAAAAACCGTGACTCTAACGGTTCAGGCCTAGTTGAATGGCGTATTGAAAAGAATGAAAATTGCCGTAGCGGTGAAAGTGGCATGGATAATTCTCCGCGTTTTGATGTTGCTACACAACTGGAAGCAACCGATTTTAACGCCTTTCTCTCAATGGAATGTGAAATCTTAGCGGATTTTGCAACAGAACTTGGATTTTCAAAAGATGCGATATTATGGGAAAAAAGGCATAAGAGATTAAATCAATTAATTAACGAAAAACTGTGGAATGCAAAAGAAGGATTTTACTTTGATTATGATATTGATCAAAATAAAATGTCCGAAGTTATGGCGAGTTCCGGTTTTCTGCCATTACTGTGCGGAGCTCCGACGCAACAGCAGGCTGCGCAAATTGCCGCACAGCTTAATAATCCACAAACCTTCAAAACTGCCTTTGCGGTTTCATCAATAGCGAGTTGTTGTGACAAATATTACTCTAAAGATATGTGGCGTGGCCCGGTTTGGATTAATATCAATTGGCTGATTGTGAGGGGGCTGAGACGTTACGGTTTCAACTCCGAAGCGGATATACTTGTGAGCCAAACAATTGCTGAATTAGAGAAAATGTATTTAAAGTACGGAGTGTTTTTCGAGTTTTACGATGACCGCGCCGAAGTTGCCCCCCCTGAGCTTCTACGCAAAGGGAAAAATATACCTAATAGTTTTCATCAAGTATTTCATGAGTTTGGCTGGTCAGCAACGCTATATATCGATTTTGTATTCGAAAACAATCAATATAAAACAAAACTAAAGGTCAACAACTTAACCGTAGGTGGTGTTATGGCTTAGAAAATAACTCAAGTATGTAGGTCTGGAAAACATTTTTTCAGAAAAGATCGAAAATTTCAACCCTAAACTAACTTTCGCAATTATTATTAAAAACGAACAAAAAATGGAGAACATTAAAGATGAAAAAAGAAAACAAGAAAAACCATAAGTCGTTGACACTCAAAAACTTCACTTTGATAGAATTGCTGGTCGTAATTTCCATAATAGCAATCTTAGCGGCAATGTTACTGCCCGCCTTGAACAGTGCCCGCCGTAAGGCATACCAGTCTCAATGCATCAATAACCAAAAACAAATTCTGGCTGGGATGATTTCTTATGCCGACGAACACGACGGCTTCCTCCCGCCCCGCGGTGGCGCTAGCCCCGTCCAATCTTGGGCGGAGATTCTGTGGCGGCACAAATTGGTTGCGGGTAAAAACTTCATCTGTCCTGAAGCTACAACATATCCCTATGTCAAATCCATACCCAGTCCAGTGGAATATAATTTTTCTTGGGGACATATTCATTATGGTGCCAATCCGTATTTTGTTAATACGGGGGAAATTTCAACTGTATTTCGTTTCAACTCCGGTAAGTCGCCGAGCTCTACTGTAGCCCTCGGCGATATTGATGGTAATTCTATCGGTGCGGCCGCCCCTCGTGGTTCACTCTGTTTCCGTCGTCCGTTAATTCAACTTCCTGCGGGAGGCACTTATAGTGATCGTCGTATCATCGATCGCCATAGTAATAGCAGTACAGTTATAGGCTGGGTAGACGGCCATGCTTCAGTAGTTCGTAGCGGCTATTATCGCCTAATGAAAGGCACCAAGGACGAATTCTTCGACCCACGATTAATAAATCAACTTTAAACAATTGGAATAATCTCAATGAATATAAAAAAAACATTGGCTAGCTTGTCGTTAATTGCAAGCTTAAGTTCTGTATCTAGTGCGCCCTTTAAAGCGGACGCTAACACTTTGCTACTTTCCGGGTTTGAAAATGGTTACAAACATGCGGATTACAGCTTAGGCTGGAATAAATTTGCAGGTAGCGGTGCTACCTTAACCGAAGGATATTACGGCAAAGGGCTTGATTTACGACAAAGTGGATTCACTATGGACAATCTCCAAGGTGACGATTACACTGCGTATTATGCGGGATGGGGGCTGTATCCCGACGGTAACGTTAATTATCGCCAGGGCACCTTCGAATGTTGGATCAAGCCGAACACCCCAAAAGACACTAGAGTTCCCAGTGGCAGTTTCGTCAATGCTTTCATTACTCGTACTGTCAAACACGCCAAGGGTAATTACGTTGGCATGCGAATTGGATTCAATACTTACAACCTTAACTTCCTACTACCTTTTCTTAACGGCGAATATCTAGAGGAGCGAATCATTTTTAACCAAGTAACTGGCCATAAGCGTGCATTGACTCAAGACTGGCATCACTTTGCTCTCAACTGGTCCCCAGGAGAAGGAACTATCTATGTTGATGGTCGACTTGTTACTACGTGGGACATGACTGCCAAACATGGCTTAGCTATTGCTACAAACCCGGTTCGTTATCTACAGATGGCCAACTGCATAATTGATGATTTACGTATATCTGATGTAGTCCGTTATCCTAATGAATTTGAACCAAACTGGCGCGATGGCAAGCGACCTGCAGAAGCCTTCACTGGCGTACCTAACCTAAAAAGGTATCCACAAAAAATCGAAACGCCTTTCCGTATGGCTATTCCGAGCAAAGCACTTCCTCAAGCCACTAATGCCTTATTTGATCCCATAGCACGAAAACAATGGTTTTCTTCCAACCCTATTTCTGAAGTACGACTTTTCACTGGATTAGAGCGTAAAGAAATTACTGCTTTGCCCGTTAAAGATGTCAAAGACGATTCAGGAACTATCATGTTTTCTCAAAAATTCACTGGTATAACTACTGAAAACCGTATTTTCAATCTAACTTCAGATGCTATCCAATGGGAAGTTAAATTGACCAATCATACCACAAAAGAGCAATGGCTAGAGGCGACTTTAGCCCTACCAGTACCTTTCGCTGTTACGGAGTATTTCGACGGGACAGAACACCGCAAGGATCTTCGTTTTCAACGTTATCGTGATACTTACCGCAGTACTTTGCCTACTGTTGCTGCTACTGATGGTAAAAAATTTATGACTGTAGGACTTGATCCTTCTTGGCCCTACAATGATCTCGTCAATGTCTTTATTCCTGGAACAACCCCAATAATTGGCCAAGGAACACGGTTAGCCCTATCTCCGCAAGAAGCTTTTACTATTAAATTTGTTGTTAGCCGGGGAAATGGGGCGTTCGGAACACTTGAAGCCATCGATGCCTATCATCAGTTATTTCCTCAATTCTATCGATTAAACCCGAAAGTGCCACGCTACAGCTATCTACCGGCAACTCAATATCTGGCTTCATCGCCACAATTCATCAATATGCAAAGAGCAGGTTTTGCTGGTGGGCTTTGGGGGCACGGACCATCACATGCCAAGGGGAATGAGTTTGGCTCAGAAGCCTTCTGGGGTATGAAAAAATATCATGGAGAAAAATCTTACGCTCGTGCTGCCAATCTAGAAAGAATATGGGGTAGCTTAGAACAACTCCGTCAATGCATATATTATGACCATAAACGTGCATTCGACCAGGCTTATCCTGTGAGACGTTTTCATTTTTGTCCCGATCAAATGCCAGTATGGTTAACTCAAGAATTGTGGTCAGGTTATGCAGCAAATGATGACCCGCTCTGCTTTGTACAATATTACCTACCTAGATACTATTCGGTCAATGAATACCAGACTCCACTCGGACGTCATATAATCGATCAGACGACGAAATACTTTAATCATGGGATGAAAGGCTTTTCTCCTGGTTGGATAAATGATATGGGTACCAGCGGTGACTTATTTCGTTTCAATGATGAGATTGCAGGCAAAACTAATGGGCGTTCGTTCTCCCGTGACCTTGGTACGTTTGTCCGCGCTCCAATGGGACGTCAAGCACGTTATGAAGTCATCAACAACCTGGAAAGCAATAACTACAAAGCTTCAATATGGTCAGATGGTTCTTGGTTTTCCTACACAACACATGCCTATTCATCCGCAGTAGCAGTGGAAGGCGCACTTTATTTCGAAAATTTAAGTGGCAATGGCGCGGCCCTCGAGTATGCTAGGCAAACTCTTGGAGACAAACCAATTACGGCTATGACCGGACTCAGGCATTACGGTTTCCAACGTTTTCCCACTCCTCCCATTGAACTTCGTGAACCGTCAATAATGCGTGAATTTTTACGTTACCATTTTGACCAGTTGATGCTGTATGCATTGGAACACGGGATTCAGCTTGACTCTGCCTCATATATGTGGGGAAAACAGAATATGCTGGAGCTTCAGCCGTTGTTAATCGAAAGCACTACTTTCGGACGTCACCTTCTAGGAGGTGGAACTATTAATAAGCCACTCTGGCTGAAACGTGGCGGAGAAGGCTTTCGCACCGTGATTTTGGTGGGAAATAATCAAGCTCAAGCTAAACGCGCCGATATTGTGTTGGATAGCCGTTACGTGGGGGGCGACCTCATCCCAGGCAGTTATTACGGTGGAGAATGCCAAAGTGAAATCACCAATGGTAAAATTAAATTCAACGCAGTTATTCCGGCTCGGCGTGCTGAAGGCTGGAAAGCTTTGGCATTCTGGCACGGAAATGGTTCAATAATAACTACAAGCCGTTTTAGTGGCGATGGCTTGACTATGAACGTTGAATTGGTAATAGAAAATAATAATGCCGGCAAATTAGAACTCAATCCATTCAAACCACTTTATCAGATCGGATCCATTATGGTCAATGGCAAACTCGCTAATAGCGAAAAACTTGAACTTACCGCAGGGAAAAACATGGTAAAGGTACAGTATCGCAATCAAGTACTTCGCTTTAGTGCCGGCGAATTTGAACAACTCGAGCTGTTTAAAGGCAAAATGACTAACTTTAGGCTCATTGCTGATGTTGGAAATATCCATAAGGTTGCCATCCGTACTTGGCGTTTGGGCTTCGAACGCGGTACTGCTGATTTACTGGCAGAATTTGCTCGACAGTACGACTGGGAAGATGGCATCTGTGGAAATACTGCTATGCCAGAATTTAGCCCTGAGTATGATCCGCTCTACAGCGGTTGGCAGATATTACTGGACGCAAATGCGGAAACTAACGGATGTACGATTGACTCGAATAAACGCTTGGTCGTAATCGCTGGTAGCAACCAAGGCGAAGCCAGACGGACAATGGTCGTGTTTCTACGTCAACTAGAACGCAAATACCCGATGGTTGGTGGACTATATCCCCTGACTGGAACGTTAAACTATGGTGTTAAAATCGATTTTGATAAGTTATTAAGAGAAAAAATGGTGGCAAATATATTTCGCAATATTAAAGATCAATACTTCTTGCTTAAGCCACTTTTAAATCCCGAATATGAGTCTCTGTATGCGGATGAAAATCACGATTTCACTGGGCGCTACCGGCTCAAAACAATGCCGTTTCTGTTTGAACCAACCTATGACGATAACTTTGTCCATGGATATTCTGGCAAGGCTCGTGATTGACCTTATACTATATTTTAAAAAACAAAATATATTAATGGTTAACAAGATAAATGATAAATAAAGCCATGAGATTTTACTTGCCTCTATAAACAAAAGGAAAATAATAATGAAAAAAGCATGCGCACTTTTTGTAGCTCTTCTTTGTATTGCGATACAAGCTGAAATGAAATTGTTTCCAGAAAACTGGTCGCGACAACCAATGATTGGAGTGCCGTTACTAGACAAGAAACCTGTTATAGATGGGAAAGTAACAGATGAGGAATGGGACAAGGCATTCATGACAAGTGCTCTCTATTCTAAACAAACAGGTACCCTTGCTGAAACTCCTACAAAGCTTTATTTGGGGCATCGGAACGGAAATCTTTACGTCGCTTGGCAAATTACACGTCCTAAAAATTCCCCCAAGCCAAGAACAATGCATAAGCCAGGATATCATTCAAGCATTTGGCAGGCGAGAGATATGGTGGAAATGGTGATTGAGTGCGGACTACGCGAGGACGGCTTAGCGCAAATGGCCATATTTGCTGGAAATGCCAATAGCGCTTGGAGCGATGCCATCCTAGGATTAGAAGGATATATGGACGCCACCTGGAAAGGTTCTTGGCAATATTTTTCTAGAAAGACGAATTTTGGTTGGGAGGGGGAATTGATGATTCCTGCCGATCTTTACAAAAAAGCGTATTCCGCAAAGCCGGGTAATCAGTGGCGTTTTGATTTTATTGTTAATCGGGAAACCCCTGGGAGAGATTTGCTTTGTCTTGCAAATGTTTGGAGCTATGGCGGGAGCTATCAGAATTTAAATAAGGCTGTGTTAAATTTCCTTTCCGAACCGAAAGCCGTAAAATTAGAAAATATCGGAAAATTAGAGGATGGAGGCATCGGTTTTAAGGGCAGAACTATAGGCACTGACGCTACGATAAACTATCAAATATTTGCAGGTGTTCCACCGAATGAATCGCAAAAAAGTTTTTTCGACGTATGGGATAGATTTGAACATTGTCGGCTCACTGGAGAAAAAATTCGGGAGGGTTCCCAAGTTATTTTTTATAAAGATGCCGAGCAATATCAGAAAGATATCAATAAACGTTTTGATTTTATTCAATCTGGACAACTTAAAACCAACTCAGAAAGCGAGTTTAAATTCAAACTCCCTGAGAAATATTCATCCGGTGAATTTGCAATAGGTTGGCAGATTAATGATAACAAAAACAATGTGCTTTTAAATCAGGCTACAAGCATAAATGTGCCATCTCCACTAGCAACAGATATAACTGAGTTTTTTCTGGAGAAAAAGAAACTGAGAGTTTTATCAAGCGTTAGTAACGTGAATGGTATCATGAAGGGAGATGTTATTTCCTTTAAACTTTTTGCAACTCCTAGAGAAAGCATGATATCCTCAAGACAAATAATTTTTGACGGAGAAAAAACTGATATAAGCGCTTTCCTTGATACTGAACGACTTAATCCCGGCAACTATATTGTGAGAGTAGGCGTGTCTCGTGCAGATAGGATTTTGATGGAACGTTCTTTTAATGGTACACGCCATCCAAATCCTATATGGTGGAATAACAAATTAGGTTTCGCGTCTGTGCCCCCAAAACCTTGGCCCCCTTTGGAGACTTCCTCTATCGCAGATGATAAACTTGGATCATGGTATCCGGTAACAAATCTCAAGCATCAGGTTTCCGTATGGGAAAGGGATATTTACTTTGGAGAAAGTTTTCTACCAGAATTGATAATAGCACGTGGAGAAAAGCTCGTAAATAAACCAGTAACACTTGAGCTTGAAGTGGATGGAGAAAAACAGATACTAAACAATATTGAATTCAAAGAGATCGCAAAAGACAAAATGGAGGTCGAATACATCTATTCGGGAGAGAGCCAAAAACTTAAGCTTCAAGCAACAATAAAGGTTGAATATGATGGACTTATCAGGACTAGACTTAAAATTATGCCACGAGGAACGAATGTGTCATTAGATAAGCTCTCCTTAAAAATACCAATACAAAAAGATCACGCCCTCTTTTATCGTCATGCGGATTTATATACCGCCGTCAGCCAAAAAAGTAACTCAGGCTTGGGAACCGTTAGCGACTGGGATAAAAAATATTCGGAAGGATTGCCTTTTACTTACAGTTTATTTGTCGGTAACAGCGACCGTGGTATTGAATGGCTGGCAGAAAATGACCGCTATTGGTCCAATTGTGATGAATCAAAGGCCATTTTCATAGAAGAAACAAAGGACACCCGCGATATTAGAATTAATTTCGTCGATAAACCGATGAAACTCGAAACAGCAGTTATTTATGACTGGGGCATGATGCCTTTACCCATAAAAGATGCTTCGCGTGGGCACTATAAATTTGGCGATTATTCAGGTGCTGCTGCTCATATTGGGAACTTCCAGGATGGTGCTAATAAGTTGGAAAAGGAACTCGAGATAGTGCGCAAAGGCTACTTCAATGTGGGTTCAATATACGCAAATATGAATAAGGAAGGGCATTTTGGTTCGCCCCGCCCTTATTCCGAAAAATGGCTTAAATGTTTTAAGCAGACAGTTAAGCGACTTAAGGGGGCAAATGAAAACATTAAAATTCCGTATTATAGCTCTTGGGGAGTTAATCCTAGATTACCAGATGTCATTAATTTTTTCCCGGAAATGCTGATGGAGCCATTGTTTGATTGTGGTTTTGGCAACTACTGGCATAATGCAGGAAGTAAAGCATACCAAGACTGGTATCTTTACAACGTGAAATGGATGTTAAACGAAATAAAAGTTGACGGGCCTTATCTTGACGGGACATTCACTATTCGTTTGCTTACCAATGAATTATATGATTATGGATTTCAGAAAAACGGGCAATTACATGGTTCGTATCCAGTTTTTGGCGTACGCGAATTTGCGAAAAGGCTTTATAGCATGACGCATGGAGGAGTTGTTGAAGATGGAATAGTCTCCTTGCATGGTGATGGAGCTTATTCCACCATGGCCTATTCCGATGTACTCGTCTTGGGTGAAAGCGAATACCAAAATGGTGACACAGTTAATACTGTGTGCACCCTGGATGATTACCGGATTAAGTTTGCAACATGGCAATTGGGGATAGCATCTAACATGCTCTGGCCCGGCTGGGCAAACTTGACAGTAAAGCGTAATGAAATAAGGTCTTTATCCTTGCTTCATGATACTCGATTGAGTTCTTATTTCCACTACGCCCTGACTCCTTGGCAAAATATGTATGAACGGGAAGCGGAGCCTTGGGGGAAAATAACGGAAATTTTTAAGTCTATAGAACGGGCAACCGCAAAATGGATACCTTATTGGAAAAATAATAAAATCATTTGGACAGATAATTCTGAAATTATTGGAAGCATTTACTTGCCTAAAAACAAAAAAACCAGAGCTTTAGTTATATTGTCAAATCGATCAGAAAAAGGGTTCATGACTAATTTGCATTTTGACAAAGGGAAGTTAGGGTTTGTCAAACCTCGAATAAGAGTTATTGATGCTTTCCATGAGGTTAATATAACTCCAGAAAAAAAAGATGGTGCTTATAAAATCCAATTTTATCCCCAAAGCTATAGAATATTTGAAATAGTTAATTATTAGTGTAATATCGTAATGATTTTGTGTTTAAAAACACTGAATATGGGAGGACATTGACAAGAAAGTTTCATCGTTAAATTTAAAATAGAATGTGTTAATAATTTGAAAATGGCTTGAGTATATCGTTAAAGGTATAAAAAGTCATGTATAAATAAAGCAGTAAAGTCAAAATAATTGACAAAAATACAAAATAACCAAGGAGAACGAAGATGAGAAAATTTGCAATAATGATGGCATTATCAGTCGCAGTATGTTATGGGTCTTTCGCAACGGAAGATGTATTGAAATTATCAAAGGCAGGTGATTTCCCTAAACCAGTAACTGTGGTTGAGGCAGATGGGGAAAAAGTGTTTGAGGTTACTCCTCGAGCGAATAGATCGACCAAGTATTTTATAGTTGATCTGGAGAAAACCTATTTGTTAAAGGGATCGTTTCGTAACCTTTCGCAAGAAGATGTCAGCGTTTATTTTGGCTTTGAGCCACTTGATTCAAACGGCAATGTGATTTCTCCTCAGCATGTCAATTGTGCTAAAGGTACCGAAACAGAATTAGCCGAAGCGGTGAACATAGGAGACACCTCTATTAAATTAAAAGACGGAGCGGGCTGGAAAAAGGCAAAAAAACACTGGTTTGTTGCATTCAATGCCAAAGACGATCTTAGTGATTTGCCGAATCGTGATTTATCACCCAACATAGATTCCGCAAGCGTTAATGAAGTGATGCTGTCTAGGCCGATCGAAAGGACATATCCCGTTGGAACCCAAATACGTGCACAATTATCAGGTAACACTTTTCTTTATACCGCAGGTTATCGCAAGACCAGCAATCAATGGCAGGAGTTTTCTGGTAAAATCCAGGGCAAAGGATGGCGCCTTGGAACGGCAAAAGCCCGTATTCTTGTTTATCCGCGCCCAAACAAAAATAATCTTCAAGCAAAAATACAGTTTAAAGACATTTCTGTTGAGATACTAGATTAAGTCGGGATCAAACGCGCATGGCACGGCGCCATCCAGTCGTGCGCCCTTTCCAACCGAAACCTTTTAACACTTGCAAGTAGTTGGGGAGCTGAATTGTCCTGTTTTACGACACCAACACCATGATAAAACTACTTTATTGACAAATATAAAAAATAATATAAAGTAGTTCTGTGATAACGAACGAGACGTTCGCGTGATATAATTATTACAAAATCTCAGCACTATTTAAAACCTGTAATATCTTTTCAAGTCGGATGCGGATAGCATATTATTCAATATTGTTTTGTTTTCATGGTACTATAATGCGCGCGTGAATTATAAACACAAGTTACGTTGATTTTTTCACGTCATTCTTGTTGTTTGTATTCGCCATATCGAATGATGTGGCGTGGATGAAATCCTTTTCTTATTTCTCCCTTTGCATTCTCTCTGAGCCTCCGTGGCTCTGTGTTAATTTCCCCTTCTCCCGCTCTTTTGCCCAATTCCTGTTTTCCCCAAATCTACCTCCTAACTTCTAACTCCTACATTCTTCCCTTTGCACAGACAGGAATGTAGCTGTGTGAATCGGGAAATTTTCTGCGGTGTTGCTTTTATTTGGGCGGGGTAGGTGGTTTGTTTCCTTTTTCGGCTGTTGGAGGTTTTTCTGGGCCGCGTTTGATTTTAGACGGATCGAGCCAGCCGGCGATGCGGCATCTGGTCAATGGCCCTTCTTTGTCTTCTGGATCAAGCAAGACGCCGATTATCCCTACGGCTAAATTCGTTGTTTCGCCGTTTAGTTTCAATGCGTAAAGTTCTAATGCGAAGCCTTCCGGGTCATCACCAATGTGACAACGACGGTATTCATTTTCGGCACCAATCTGAATCTCAATAATATTATCATTGATGATATTATTGAGATTATTCAATCGTCCAAAAATTTGGACATAACTGTCATTTTTGCTAACGATAACACGACGGCTTGTCCTGACTTTGCGCGAACCTGTTAAATAGGCATTCTCAACCACTAATTGTTTGAATTGCGGGCCCCGCTTGACAACTCCTTTGACCTTAACTATTGACCATGGGGCATTTCCAATATCTGGTGACTCGTCAAAGAAACAGATAACGTTATCACCCAAGATGGGCATTAAATATTTGCCCTGGTATGCACCCCATAATTTATCACCAGCATCGATTTTACGAATTGTACTGGGTTGAGCCAATCCAGAAATGGTAGGCGTTTTATCTTGAAGCTTTAGATTGAAAACTCCATTAGGGTATAGATATTTTGTGTACAGAATATTGGCACTTAGGGCACCGGGGAGCTCGTTTGGTGCTATTGGAGTTGCTGTTTTTTCTTCTTGGTTTAGCTCTGTGGGCTTTTCTTCATCCAATTCCATGCCGTAATTATTGGTGAGCAAGGTTGGCTGGGGCTTGGGTTTTTGGTCGAATTTGGCAATAAATCCAGAGGCTTTAGCATCTGGCATGGTCGCAACCCAGATACCGTTTCCGTTATCAAATTTAATCATGGCTCTAATCTGTTCTTTAGGTGAAACGTTATCCATTGCCGACCAATTTTGGAACACCACCGCTTTGCCGTCTGGAGTTATCCATTGGCCTGCCTCATTCCTAGTAATTCCAATAAAAAAATTGCCAACGTAATTGCCGAACTGTTTTGTTATAAAATCATTTTCGTCCTTGGAGAGTGGCGCGAATAGTGTTCCACCGTGGCTGGCTGCTGTTTTGGCAGCATCTTCAAAGCTACAGAACCCAGTATAAAGCCGATAAAACTTTTGTTCGAACTCCGTATCGGTAGTAGTGCCAAAAGTCAGAGTGCCCGGAATAGCATCTTGTGCGACACTACCCATCGTGTAAATGGCCAAACAAAGCCATAAGACATATAATCTCATAAAACATCCTTAATAAAGTTATAGATGGAAAGGTTTAAATAACTGAATGAAATTTTCGTGCCCTATTGCCTAGGCGGAAAATCAAACTCAGTGGCGAATAGTTCTGCTATTTCGCCAATGGCTTCCTCTTCATTTTTGCCAGTAGCTTGGATCGTCACTTCATCCCCACAATGCAACCCTAGCGCAATCAGGCTTAGTATGCTGTTCAGTTCCACTGAATCTCGCCCTTTAGCAAGAACTGTAAAAACACAGTCTGGAAATTTTTGGATCTTATTCAAAATGGCGCTGGATGGGCGACAATGAATACCTGCTTGATTAATAATTTTCACTGTTTTTTCAACCATACATTCTCGTGGCTCCCATTTTTCATGTTTAGTGATGAGTTCTAAAATATAGTGAATATAGAACTTCATAATGTTTTTTCAACGCTACAACGGGTAAGATATGCAAACAAAATTAAAGATTTGATTCTTAGCGACAACAGCTATAAAATTACACCGAAAAATAGCCTTTTAAACTTGTTAATAAGCCATCAAGGTATATCTTAATAAGATATTATTTAAACTTAAAACAACCAGCGACAGGGATATAAACATGACTGAATCCGAACGTAGAGATTTTCCGATTTGTATTGAAGACATTATGCACACTGCGTATTTGCAGTATTCCTTAAGTGTAAACGTCGGCCGTGCAATTCCTGACGTTCGCGATGGCTTGAAGCCCGTGACACGCCGTATTCTGTATGCCATGCGTCAGATGGGCCTGACAAAATCACACGCATATACAAAAAGTGCTAAAGTCGTCGGTGAAGTGATTGGTAAATATCATCCTCATGGTGACGGTTCCGTTTATGATGCAATGGTGCGCTTGGCGCAAGATTTTGCGATGCGCATGCCGTTGGTTGATGGCCAGGGTAACTTCGGAAGTATTGATGGCGACCCAGCCGCTGCGTATCGTTACACCGAGTGTCGTCTAGAACGTTTAGCGGAAGAACTACTGCGTGACATTGAAAAAGACACTGTTGACATGACACCGACTTTTGATGAGTCTGGTAGTGAACCAGCAGTGTTGCCGGCAATGTTCCCACACCTCTTGATTAATGGTAACACCGGTATCGGGGTTGGAATGGCAACCAACATTCCGCCACATCGTTTGAGCGAAGTAATTAACGCTACTATTCTTCTTCTTGAAAACCCGACTGCAACTATTGATGAATTGATGGAGTTTTTGCCAGGACCAGATTTTCCAACCGGGGCGATTATTCGTGGAAAAAAAGAAATTCGCCGACTTTATCATACAGGAAAAGGATCAATCCGCATCCGTTCACGTGCAGAAATCATAGAAAAAGATGGTCGCGAACAGATTATAATTACCGAAATCCCTTATGCCGTCAACAAAGAAAATATGGTCAAACGTATTGCTGACTTGGTGAAAGAGAAACGTATTATCGATATCTCCAACATTCGCGACGAATCCAGTCGCCGTGTTGGAATCCGAGTAGTGGTTGATGTTAAACGTGGCGCAATGGGGTCAGTCGTTCTAAATCAATTATATGCGATTGGTGGCTTAGAAAGCAGTTTCGGAGCCTCAATGTTGGTGGTTGACCATAACCGGCCACGAATCATGAACTTATCGCAGATTTTACAAGCGTTTATTGACCATCGCATGGAAGTAGTGATTCGGAGAGCGAATTTTGAATTACGGAAAGCTGAGGCCCGTGCTCACATTCTCGAGGGTTTACTGATTGCTGTAGCCAATATTGACGATGTGGTTAGAATTATTCGCGAATCGCAGACCAAAGAGGAAGCCGGAAATCATTTGATGGCACGTTTCGAGCTAACTAAAATTCAAGCGGACGCCATTTTAGAAATGCGCCTCCACCAGCTGACCGGCTTGGCTATCGACGATATTCAAAAAGAGTATGATGAAGTCAAAAAATTCATCGAATACCTCAATGAATTACTGTCCAGCCGCGAAAAACGAATTGAGATGATTAAAGGTGAACTGGAAGAGATTCGGGACAAATATGATGATAAACGCCGTTCTGAAATCACTTTTGATGATTCCGATCTAGATATGGCCGACCTAATCCCGCAACAAGATTGTGTCATTACGGTTTCTAGTACCGGTTATATTAAAAGAATGTCAGCAGCCGATTTCGAAACTCAACATCGCGGCGGCAAAGGCAACCGAGGTATGGATATTAAGGATGGCGACTTCGTTGAACATCTATTTTTTGCCAATAGCCATGATCTGATTTTCTTTTTCACTGACAAAGGCGTGATGCACTGGTTGAAAGTCTTTGAAATCCCGGAAGGTTCTAAGATCTCCAAAGGCAAAGCGATTGTTAATATGATCAAAATCGAGCCAGGCGAACGGATCCGGGCAATGCTGACCTTAAATGAGCAAAACCTAGATAATCCTGATCGTTACATTATCATGGCGACTCGCAATGGTTATATCAAGAAAACCGCGTTACCTGCTTATAAAAACTTGAGACGTGCGGGTTTGCGTTCAATTATCATTGAAGAGAATGATGACTTAATTGATGTGTTCATGTGCGGTACTGGCGATGAAATTATTCTTTGTACCGGCAAAGGGATGGCATGTCGCTTCGCGCAAAGCGATGTCCGGGCAATGGGACGCACTACTCGTGGTGTTACTGGAATCCGTTTCAAAATTGAAGGCGATTATGTTGTTAGCATGGTCGTTTCTACTACGGAAGAATCAGATGTGTTAGAAGACCTTGAAACTAACGACGCAGCCCTAGATACAGAAAGTGCCATCGATGCTGATATTGAAGTTGAAGACGGTATTGAGGATGATGTGGAACTAGAAGACGAAGTTGACGCTGAAGCCGAAGTTGAAGTTAGTGACGAACCGGAAATGTTGGTAATCTCAGATGGCGGAATTGGCAAGCGCAGTTACGTCTCCGCGTATCGCAAAACACGACGCGGTGCCAAAGGTGTGCTGAATATCCGGTTACGTGAAAACGAACTAGTCATTGCGGCATTGTTGGTTGAGTCTGGCGAAAAAGCGATGTTAATTACCGAACGTGGTCAAGTCGTTAAAATTCCAATTGATGAAGTTCGTCGTGTCGGCCGCAATTCTGTTGGCGTTACAGTGATGAAAATGAAATACAAAAACGACCGTATCACTAGCGCAATTAAAATAACTGACGATGATGAGGATGAAGAAGAGATAATCGACACTGATCTCGAAAATCCCGAAAACAATGTCCCAGAAACTGAAAACAGCGAATCGTCGGAAGAAACCGCCCCTGAAGCCATCATCCCCGGAACCGGAGAAACGGATTCCAATCCAGAAAATGCCGAATGATAATAAAATTCTGAAGTGTAGAGGCCGCGAACTGCAATTTGGTGCCATGCCGTTATTCATGGGAGTAATAAATGTCACGCCGGATTCGTTCAGCGATGGTGGAAGATTTTTCACGACTCAGGACGCCGTTGACCGCGCAATAAAACTGATTGCAGACGGCGCAACCATCATTGATATTGGTGGCGAATCGACTCGACCAGGTGCAGAGCCAGTTGAAGCTGACAAACAGATAGCGCGAGTCGAGCCAGTCATTAAAAAATTGCGCTCTGTGGCTCCAGAATGTTTTATCAGTATTGACACTAGAAATTCCCGCGTCGCAGCAGCGGCATTGCGTGCCGGGGCGGACATTGTGAATGATGTCAGTGGTTTGAATTATGATCAGGAAATTGCTGCAGTGGCGGCCGAATTTGACGCTGGTTTAATTTTGATGCATATGCGTGGCCTTCCGTCTACGATGCAAAGTTCTGAAAATTCAACCTATCAAAATATCACTGAAGAAGTTAAAGTTTTTTTGAATAATGCTACCCAAAGTGCAATCAGAAGCGGCGTAAAGCGGGAAAACTTAATTATTGATCCCGGTATTGGTTTTGCCAAGTATCTTAACGGTAATCGTTGCCTGTTAACAGAAATACACAGATTGAAAGAGTTAAATTATCCATTATTAGTTGGTATTTCCCGCAAGAAATTCATTGGAGAAGTTTTGAATATCAACAACCCAGATGAACGGATTTTCGGAACGATTGGAGTCGCGGCGTATCTGGCCGAAGCTGGAGTGGAAATCATTAGATTGCACGACATAAAACCATGCAAGGAAGCATTGACCATGTTTTTATGGTGTAAGCAGCAACAGGAGAAGCAATGATGTCAATTATCCAGTATATCAGCCCACTGTTGGAAGTCGGGATTATGGCGTTTGTCTTTTATTTCATTCTATATTTTTTGCGTGGAACTCGTGGTTCAAACATACTATTGGGGATTGTCATCGTTTTACTGGTAATGTGGGTACTATCGTCACATATTTTTCATTTTGAAGTTGTCAGTTTCCTACTGGATCGCATCTGGTCATTGTTGGCCGTGGCTTTAATAGTTATTTTCCACCCAGAACTGCGAAGAGCATTTGCCCAGCTTGGCACGGCACCTTTTTTTTATCGCAATCGAAAAAAAGAGGCAATAGCAGAAGTTGTCACTGCAGTGTTGAATATGTCTCGCCGTAAATGCGGGGCGTTGATTGTCTTTGAATGCGAAAATGGTTTACGCCAAATTATTGACGACGCGGTTAAGCTAGACGTTAAATTAAATTCTCTTGTCATCGAATCGTTATTCTATCCGAATTCTCCGCTACATGACGGAGCGGTTATTGTTCGCGATGATCGGATAGTTGCAGCCCATGCGATTTTGCCTTTATCGCGCGATACTAATCTCCATCATGAAATTGGCACGCGACATCGCGCCGCGATGGGCATTTCAGAAGAGTCTGATGCGGTTACATTAGTGGTGTCTGAGGAGACCGGAAAAATCAGTATGACCCATGAAGGAGTAATTCATAAAAATCTTGGCCCAGAAAAATTGATCCGCCTTCTTAATGAATATTTGGTGGAACGTAAACCGAATAAATTAATTCCGATCAAAATGGATAATGATATCATCTATGAGAATAACATTAGCGAGGAAGATAACTAATGCCAGCCACTCGACCACACAGCTACTTTCGCGATCTATGGAATCGTTTGCTACGCGCGATACGCAATGATTTTTGGCGCAAAATGATTGCGATAGCTTGCGCCATCTTGGTCTATTTCGCGATCTCTTACCAGCGCGATAACAACGACAGTATCCGAGTCCCCGTAGAAGTTATTGTGCCACAAAATTATGTGAATATGTCGTCCAAACAATATGTTAATCTACGGTTGAGTGGAAACCGCTTCTTTCTCCGTGACTCCAATCGACTCAGCCGCTTAAAGGTTGTCGTGAGAATTCCCGAACTGGCGGGAGCGCATAATATTGACGAATATCCGGTTAAAATCGACCCTTCAAACATTGAAGGATTACCAAGATTCGGTGTCAGTGCCAATAGTATAGAACCAGCTTCGTTGAGCTTAAAATTAGACCAACGAATCACCAAAGAACTAAAAATTGTGGCAAACTACAATCAAGACGGGGAGTTACCAAGTGAGTATATGGTAGTCAAGGTTACCATGGAACCGGACACAGTAAAAGTTTCCGGGCCTGAAAGTAAACTCAAAGACGTTCAATCCATCTCAACCGAAAAAATACCGTTATCCGGCGTCAATGATAATTTTGAATATCAAGTCGATTTGCGTAAGCGCGAATTTATCACCTTTGAACAAAATTCTGTTCGTGCGCTAGTGACGATATCTCGCCAATACGAAAATCGTTTGATGAAAGCAGTGACCGTGCGTGTATTAACACTTCCCGGTAAAAATAGCAAGGTAGAATTAGCCACTCCTTATGTTGATGTTACTTTGCGTGGAGCAAAAGATAAACTTGGGATGTTGAAAAACTCTTCGATCTGCCCTTATATTGATATTTCATCGTTCGAAAAAAGTGGCGTATATTCGGCTGAAGTCTTCTACACGGTTGATGATCCCTCGTCAATCAGTGTAAAAGAGATTTATCCTTCAAGAATTCAAATTACAATCACCACACCCACAAGCAACTAAAATGGCGACTCCTAAATGTTCTCTGTAAGACAAATATAGGTCATTGAACTGAAAATATTACTTCAAAAGGTTTTTTTGAATTTGCAAGAGTTTAAAATCAAAGTATATTAGGAGTTTCTTAAATTCTGGGAATAAACAACACGCAATATCGGGAGATAACAACAATGTATGCAATTATTAATGCGAGCGGCAGACAATATAAAGTCAAGTCGGAAGAAGTAGTGGATATGAATCGTTTGGTCGGCGAAGTTGGCGGCAAAGTCACTTTTGACAGTGTAGCTGCGCTTAGTGGTGGCGAAGGCAGTGCTTTAAATATTGGAACCCCTGAGGTTGCTGGAGCTACAGTCGAAGCTGAAATCGTTGAACATTTTCGCGGCAAAAAACTGATCGCTTTTAAAATGAAGCGCCGCAAAGGTTATCGCCGCACCGTTGGTCACCGCCAAGAGTTGACTAAGGTTAAAATTACGGCAATTAACGCTTAATAATTGTTATTCTGCAAAGAAATATGCAATTACATCTTAAGATTTAAAATGGTTCCGGCGTTGCCGCGAACCATTTTTTTATTTTACCGGAGAATACAAAAATGAACTATGATCTAAATGGAGCGATGTTGGAAAGCCGGATTCCAGAATTAAAACTGGTCAACCGCGGCAAGGTACGAGACATCTATGACTTGGGCGATGCGTTGTTATTTATCGCCACCGACCGGCTCAGTGCCTTTGATGTGGTTATGCCTGAAGGGATTCCCGGTAAAGGGCGCGTTCTCACCCAAATATCACTGTTCTGGTTTGAGTTAATGGATTGGCTACCTAATCATCTGATCTCAGCCGATGTAACTTCACGCCCAGAACTGAACCCTTACGTCCAGGATCTACAAGGGCGCGCTATGATCGTCAAAAAAGCCCAAACCCTGCCAGTAGAGTGCATTGTTCGCGGTTATCTAGTAGGAAGTGGCTGGAAAGACTATTGCAACGATGGAGTTGTTTCCGGACACCAATTGCGAGCTGGCTATCGCCAAGCCGACAAATTAGACAAACCGTTGTTCACTCCGTCAACCAAAGCAGAAATTGGTGACCATGACGCCGCTATCTCATTTGACCAAGTCGTCGAATTAATCGGTATTGACCACGCCTCACAAATTCGCGATCTATCTTTGAAAACTTATCAAGCAGCCGCTGATTATGCGTTGACCAAAAATATCATCGTTGCCGACACTAAATTTGAGTTCGGAGTTCATGATGGCAAAATTATCCTGATCGATGAAGTTTTAACCCCAGATTCAAGCCGTTTTTGGCCAGCCGAACAATATCAGCCAGGCACCAGTCCCCCGAGCTTAGATAAACAGTTTGTCCGCGATTATTTGGAAACATTGGACTGGAACAAAACCGCTCCCGGGCCACATCTCCCCGCGGAGATTGTTGAAAAAACCGCACTAAAATACCGCGAAGCCTGCAAAATCCTAACTGGCAAAGATATATAGTTTTTAGAAATAAGGAAAAGAGACCTTAAACACTAATCGACACCAAAAAGGTGAAAAGTGTATTCCCTTGGGTATGCAAATTCCCTGCTTCGCGTCCGGGCTCCAACAAACTACAAAATCTTAATATCCGTCTCATGTTTTCGCATGGTGTTATGGAGCGCGTTGGAGAGTTGGAGAGTTGG
>DLIO01000111.1:71363-71970 GCA_002483765.1 Lentisphaeria bacterium UBA7640
GCATTATGCGCGCGCGAATTGAAGACTAAAGTTATGCTGTTCAGTCTAGCGCTCTTCATCTTAATATGATTAGGCAAACGATCACATATAGCAGAAATGGTTTCGGCATGACATTATCGATTTTTAAGGCTTAAACGGTTTACGGTTTTTGCAGACTGAAATAAAAGTTGCTATTTCTTCTCCAATATTTCAACTGATATTTTTCGGATTATGGTTCGCCAATCGCCTTCACTTGAATGTCGGTAAACAACGTCAATTCTATAGAGTTGCACGAGTTTTCCATTCTGCAGTTCGTAGTAACTTTTTACTGAGAGTTCCCAGCCACAACGGTATGATACGAGTATTCCTTTTCCTAGCTTATAAATAGACCCGAATACGTTTCCAGCCGACTTGAATGAGCCGTCGGACGCTTCCGTGAATACAACCCAGCCTTGTCCACCTGACCCGGAATTTCCATCCCAGACAATCCATTCTTTGCGTCCATCGCCATCGAGATCACAGCTTACTGCTTGGGTTGTTGTTGCATTTCTCGCTTTTCGCAAAAATGGATCATAGACTTGGCGACATTCTACCGGTAAATCGTCGATTTACGATTAGGGCATTTGTC
>DLIO01000045.1 GCA_002483765.1 Lentisphaeria bacterium UBA7640
CGGAAATACGCCCGTAACGTAAAATAGTATTTGTAAAGAGTAAGCTTGTGATGGTGGGTTGACGAAACAAATGATGGGAAGTGGGGTTTATATTCTACAGTGCGAACAAGGGCAGAGTTCGGCCTCTGCATTTCAGGCAAGCTCTCATCGGGGTTGAATTTTTCAATATCAATATCAATATCAATATCAATACTCAACAACTCCTTGCGGTTAATTGCCGATATTGTTGCCGTATGGACGGCTTTCCCATGTCGTTGGTTGGTTTTGCGGAATACTACTGTAACCGCGTTTTTCTTGTGGAGAGAGCTTGGCGCATCCTCCAGTCAGTACCAAAATAGTGATTGACGTGAGGAGTATCAGCAATGTGCTATTCTGTCGCAGCATCTTCAGCTTTGGCTTCTGTCTCAGTTGTATCGGCTGGTGTATCCGATTTAGTATCCGGCTTTACGTCAACTTTAGTTTCGATTTTAGCGGGAAAGAAACGCTGTTGCAAACTTTCAAAGAGATTATATTCTTTCATCTCCAATAACTGGAATGCTAATGCTGCACCTACGAAGAGTGCTACTAAAAAAATCGTGATTGATTTGAAGTTAAACATATAAATTCTCCCAGGTTATTTCTTTGTGGCTGGCGCCGCTTCCATTGTGTCATCGGGGAGAAATACAAAATCGCCGACTTTGACTTTTTCTCCGGCAATCGGAGGGGCTACCCATTTGGCGTACGCGTTATTTTGGCTCAATTTAAAAAGTTTTATGCGTCCGATATATTTACTGTTTTTGTTGTCAAAATCGCGAACAACCAGAAATTCGGCATCATCAGCGATTTTAGGGTTAAAGTATGCGATTTTAGGTCCAACTTTTTGTCCAACCTTGGTGGCTGAGCCGATATCAATGACCATAAAGCCAAAGTGGTTGTCAATCTCAATTATTCTCCCTTGTAGTGCTCGTTTTGCTTCTTTGCTACCATCTGTCCATAACGTGGTGTCGCTCGGAATACCTTCTTTTTCTAAGAGTTGATTCAGGGTTTCGTTACGTTCTTTGAGTTTGCCAAAAGCAATTTTTTCATTGGCTAGTTGTTGATCTTTATCAGAGACAGTCTTTTTAATGCCAGCGATATCACGGTCTTTTTGCGCGATAGTGTTTTCAGCCGTTTTAAGATCAGTTTTAATTTTTTGGATACCACCTTGGATTTTATTGGTAGTCGCGTTAATGGCGCTGTATTCGAAGTCGGGATTCGCGAGACTGACACCAATAATGCCGGCAAAACGGCGGTATGCGCCATCATAGCTTTGGATTCTTGAGTCCATGGCACTGATTTGGTTGTCAAGTTTAGCATATTCGGTTTTATACTGTGCGCCCTTGAGCGCGTTGGCGTTCAATGGCGTTTTAATTTTATTTCCAGTCGCGCTAATTTGTTTGATAGTGTCATCATAGCGGTTTTTTATGGTTTTGACATGGCCGGTGACATTGGAAACGGCGTTTTCGTATGAATCAAGTTTGGTGAGATCGTTTTGTCCTGGATGATTCGGCATTTCCATAATTTCAGCTGTATTGCTTATGGCTTTTCCTAAAACTTCGCGTTGTTTGCTGACTTCACGAGCTTGATCGTTAAATTTCGTTAAGTTTGAGTCTAAATTATCATAGTTTCCATGGCCGATTTCTTCGGGAGAGACTGATTTGGCTACTTCGGTGCCACTTCCTTTGTCGAGTTCTTTGGCGGCATTACTGACTGAAACCGCCATTTCGCTCCATCCTTTTACTAACAATTCACGTTTTTCAAATAAGAAGTACGAGCATACTGCAGATGCAATTGCTAATAGAAGTACCAAGACGCTCAACACAATATTCAACCATTTCATTTTATTCAAACTCCTGTTTTTATTGATAAGACCATTTATAAATAGATAATAATCAAACTCTCTCAAAGGTACTATCAATAAAAAAGAAATTCAAATCACAAATCCATCTTGTTGTCGAAAAAGCATTGAAAAATTTATAATTCATGTGATTTGTGCCGTAATATTGTGTATTTATTGATTTTTTATAACCCAAAGATCTTAAGCCACAGGAGAATTTGCACTGTTTTATGGCTATAATTCTCCATGGGTATCTGTAAATATGGCGGTTTCTTGGAGCGGAAGGGTTCTTTTTTTAGATGAATTTTGGAGCCGACGGAGTTCACGTTGCATCAAAAAAGCAGCAATGAAGAACGCAAGCGCGTCGCCAATCGGCCCAGCGAAAAGCACACCATCATAGCCGTAAATTTGCGGTAATATCAGAATTAATGGAACTTGAAACCCGATTTGGCGTGTCATGGCAATAAAAAGTGATACTGGTGCGCGGCCGATGCTTTGGAAGTATTGCGAAACAAGAATGCTGCCACAACCAATGGGAAATAGCAGTAAATAACGGCGCATCGAATAAACTCCGATATTGATAAGTTCAGTATCAGATGATTCGACGAAAAGTGCGAAAATCTGTGGCGCGAAAATTTGTACGCCGAGATACGGGATAAATGCGAAAAGCACGGTAAGCGCGACTGTGAAATAGAACGCCTTCACGACACGAGGAAATTGCTGTGCTCCAAAGTTATAGCCAATCAGCGGTTGCATACCCATGCAAATGCCGAATACCAGTCCCATCAGTAAGCGATTGAGTGTCAGAATAACCCCAAAGGCGGACATGGCCAACAAACCTCCGTAGTGGAGTAACATGTGGTTTTGGACGCTCCAAATAACACTGCCTGCGATATTAATAGCGAACGGCGAACAACCGTTATAAAGAATGCGCGTAAAATAGGCACGCCCATGAAAATGGAAGCTTTTCCAATCGAATTTTGCGATACTTCGTGATGAGCTGAAATAGCGCATTACCCATAAAGCCGAAGCTCCTTGAGCGATAACCGTCGCCCATGCTGCGCCAGTCATGCCCCAGCCAAATTTCGCGACAAAGAGAGCATCAAGACCGACATTGATCACTGCGCCAATAATCTGAGTGAACATCGCAAGTCCTGAGTAACCTTCGGCGCGAATCAGATTGTTCTGGAATCCAAGCATGATAAAGATGGTTCCGAACAATGAAGCAGACAGGTATTCGCGTCCTAGCTCAAGAGCTTCGGAAGGGATTCCAAATAGATAAAGTAGGGGGTCGAGGAAAATTAGCCCGCCGGTTGTTATCACGATTGCTGATACGATATAAAGAAACATTGACATGCCGAATAATTTTTGCGCCTCGGGATAATCTTTTTTGCCGAGCGCGATCGAATAAAGCACCGCACTGCCGCGCCCGATCAGAATTGTGATGGCGAAGATAACCATGGTAATCGGCATAGCGGCGTTCATAGCCGCGAGTCCGACTGCACCAACAAATTTACCGACAAACATGCGGTCGACAATCACATAAAGATTGCCGATGATGAGTCCAGCCATAGAGGGCAGGGCCAGCTTTAATAATAGCGATAAAATCGGCTCGGTGCCAAGTTTTTCAGTATGTTTGCGCACAATAATTACTCTCTCCAAAGGATGATATAATGCAGAAGAAAAAGTTCGTAAAACTGCATGATAATCATGCTAATATAGCTCGTAATCGCTCAAATTCCCTGAGTTGTTGTAAGAATTCAATGGATAATCGCGAATCGGAAAAGTTCGCGAATTTATTGGCTAAGCATTAAAGAAAACTTGTATTAAGGCTAATTCTGCACTACTTTAAACTTTGTAATATTAATTAACAAAGATCACTAAAATTGGAAATGATTGACAAATCGAATATTCGTAATCGGCGACAAGTTCTGAGATTGATTAGAAATAAAGGCGGTATTTCGAGAGCTGAAATATCAAAATTAACGGGGTTAACGCGACCCACGGTTTCGATGATTGTACGCGAATTAAGTGATGAAAGTTTTATAACAGAGACCGGTAAGGGCGAATCCAGTGGCGGCAAACGTCCGATTATGTTGACCTTGCGTAATGACCGTCTTTACGCTGTCGGCATTGATTTAGCCGATGAATTTTCAATTCGCGGCGTTCTTTGTGGCATAGACGGGCACATTGTACGGCGAGTTGAATTTGGATACGAAAACAACTTTGAGAATATTTTGCAGACTACTGCGATGTTGATTGAAAGCTTAAATGAAGGACTCGGTGCCGGCCAAGTGCGTGGTATTTGCATTGCGGCTTCCGGGTTGATCGATTTTGTTAATAATGAGATTTTGCACAGCCACAACTTTGATACCGCTGGTAGAAACCTGACTGGCTTGCTGCAAAACCGGTTTAACATTCCAGTTTTATTGGAGAATCGGCCAAATGCGGCCGCTTTTGCGGAAAAACAGCTGGGCTGTGGGAAGAAATTTAAACATTTAGTTTATATGACGAGCGGCCGTGGAGTTGGTGCGGGGATAATTTGTGATGGCAGAATTTTCCGTGGTAGTTCTGGCGCTGCTGGTGAGATTGGGCGTATGCGGATATCTCTGGAGCCGGAACCAGAATATCAGGGTGAAAGCCGCCATTTGGAAGATCTAAGCCGTGATAGTACTTTAATTGCGATGGTTGGTGCTGCAAAAGGACGGACGGTGAATTATTCTGATGTTTTAGAACTTTACCGCCAAGGCGATGTAGATGTGGTTCGAATCTTTCGCAAAAATGCTCAGTTTTTGGCTGGAGCGCTACAAATTGTCGCTAATGTGCTCAATCCAGAAGCGATTATTTTAGGTGGGCGAGCCTCTGAATTAGGTGAGCGTTACCTGAAAGATTTTAAGGAAGAATTTTATCGCGGAAGCAGTGAGATTTCCACACGAACACAAGTGTTTTATTCTGAATTCGGCCGTGGGGGCGTTGCCCTTGGCGGCGCGATGATGATAGTAGATCAAATATTGAATTTAAACCTCTAACTCAACAACATAAGGAGAGAGAAAAATGACAGTCCAAATTTATTCGACAGTCGAAAAAATGGGCGTTGCAGCAGCAGCGCATGGAGCCGAGAAAATTTGTCAGGCCATCACTGAACGTGGATGTGCTAACATTATCATTGCTACCGGAGCAAGTCAGTTTGCCATGCTGAGTGAATTGATTAAGAATCCGTGCATTGATTGGAGCAAAGTGACAATGTTTCACCTCGATGAATACGTCGGATTGCCGGAATCACATCCTGCAAGTTTCCGTAAATACATCAAGGAACGCGTTATTGCTAAATTGCCTAAACCGCTGAAAGCAGCACATTTTGTTGACGGCAGTAATCCTGATCCTAAAAAAGCTTGCAAAGAACTCGGCGAAATTCTCGCGAAACACCCGATTGATGCATGTTTTATTGGTATCGGCGAAAACGGCCACATTGCGTTCAATGATCCGCCAGCAAACTTTGATACAGAAGAAGCATATCTGGTAGTTGATTTGGATGAAGCCTGCCGCAAACAACAGATGGGCGAAGGCTGGTTCCCAACTATCAATGATGTGCCAAAACAAGCTATCTCAATGGCACCACGTCAGATTATGAAAAGCAAAGCCATCATCAATACAGTTCCAGATGCTCGCAAAGCAGACGCTGTGAAAATAACTATTGAAGGTGAACTTCGTCCAGAGCATCCTGCATCAATTGTTCGCATCCATCCAGATTGCGTAACTTTTTTGGATACAGCATCAGCTGCGAAACTTTCCAAAATCACCAAAGATCTTTGTACTTGTAGTTCTAACTGCTGCGGCAGCTGCTAAAGCCTGAAGATTAAATAAGTTTAAACTTAGCGCGCGCATAATGCGCGCGTGAAGTTTAAGCCCCACTTATTTTAACTCGCTATGTTATTTTTGTAGTTTTTTTGAAATTACAAAAAATTAAAGCGGCCAAGAGTTTTGTTCCCACTCCATTAAGCTCCAAAAACAGTTTCCCAATGGTGAAACATTTAGATATGGCGCAAAATTTTTGGCGGGAGAGGCGTGCCAACAGCAGCGGATCATCGGGAACATTGAGAGTTGACCCGAATAGCGCGCGAAAGTGTACGGATTGGTGCCGTTGCGCATTGCATCGACTTTGACCTCTTGCCAGCTCCAACCAGCCGGACTTGAACCCCAAGTGCATTCGGCATCATTGAATTCATAGAAATAACTAATTTTAGTAACCTCTGGATTGGGATTCATGTTGTGAATTCCAGTACTGCCGGGGCGATCATAAGCTTCTGAAAACTCTTTCATCGGGTGCGTGAACCATTCCTCAGGAGTGCTATTTTTAGGATTGCCATCCTCAGGACAGTGGTAGATTTTAATATTGCTCGCATAATCTGGAACAAACCGCGAAATCCATGGAATGTAACGATCGTCATAATCGTTTTGATAACTGACCGACAGCAAACCCAATTGTTTCAAATTGTTAACGCAGGTCGTTCTTCGCGCTTTTAACCGCGCTTGGTTTAAGGCAGGCAACAATAACGCTGCTAGAATTGAAATGATCGAAATTACTACGAGCAATTCAATGAGACTAAAATTTTTAGATTTCATGGTTTTTCCTTTTGATCTGCAGGGGTTAATCCGTGATGGGTTTTTTCCCAGTAAAATGGGTTCGTAAATAATTGAATAAAGCCCTTCCATGCTCCGAATGAGATTAGTAGCCAATAAAAAGGCATTAACAAAGCTGTTGGAATGAGAAAATAGTATCGTCTTTTTAGACAAGCGGCAATGTGAATCGCAACGAAAAATAGGTTTGCTAACAACAAAATCATGCTCACACCAAAAAGTAAAACTGAAAGTCCCGCCCAGAATGTATTTTCATCCGCACCCCAGTAAAACAACGGCCAAACGTGCAGTCGCCATGCGCCAAGTTCAAAACCTTTATAACCACTGAACACCTGTGGTCCGATGATTGAAGAACTTAAAGTTTCCCCGTGTGCCAGTGCATGCCACAATAGCCCCGAATAAATTAAACCGGCTGCCCAGAAAAAAACATTGACCAACATCATAAATGACGATGCGCCGACGCTGAGATAAAAACCGAGAAAACCACGCGTTCCAAGTTGTTTCCAGGTTCTTAGCGGATGGCGGGTATGCACCAGATGCGTTTGTAGAAAGCCCTTGACCCAGCGCGAACGTTGGCGCACCCAGTTCCAAATTTGTGAATTAGCTTCCTCCCAAGTCGTTGAATCCAAGACGCAGGTGACGAATCCGGCGGTGTAAATTCGGACGCCGAGGTCGCAGTCCTCGGTGACATTGAACGGATCCCAGCCGCCACATTCACGGAGTTTTTCGGTACGGAAATGGTTGGAAGTTCCGCCAAGCGGTAGTGGCACGCGCATAGTACTCAATCCAGGCAGTAACAGATCAAAAGAGGTAGAGTATTCCACGGTGAAAAAACGAGTTAACCAGTTGAAGCGTGAATTTTCGTAGTTGAGTTTGGCTTGAACACAAATCAAATTTTGAGGTGAATTGTAAAAAACAAACCATGCTTTTTTAAGTTGATCTGGCTCGGGGCGATCCTCGGCGTCAAAAATCACACAAAATTCGCCTCGAGCGCGTTCCAAACCATAATTACAGGCGCGCGGTTTGGTTTTTGGGGTCATGCCTGGAATGATAATCACTTCGCAGTACGGTGGTAATTGACATTGATTTACGGCATCAATGGTCATTTGGTCATCATTTTCAAGAAGCAGTTTTACGTCAAGTTTATCCTTTGGATAGTCGAGGCTTTCCATGTTTCTAAGGATTTTGTTGACAATATTTGCTTCTCTGTATAACGGCAAAAAAATTGTATAAACCGGCAGGTAATCATCTTTAATAATGGATAATGCTGCGTCAGAAACCCGACGTTCGCCGCGCCCTAACAATGATAACGCGGCGGCGGAACAACGAAAAATCACGGCAGCAAAATACCAAAATGCCATGATCATCGTTATGGTCATTAGAAAATAATCCCAGCGGTATTTTAGGAAAAACAACATACCTATCGCGACCAACAAATAAAATATTTTTTGTCGTTTAGAGGCCGTAATATAAGCGCAATCAGTACCTGCGCGATTGATGAATTGTTCTGTTAATCGATCGAAAGAAGAATTGTCCTGTGAGTTATCCATAATTGTCGGATAAAATCCGTCCAGTTATTTAGGGTTGAATAATTCGGTGGAAATGTAGCGTTCACCTGTATCGCAGGCTATGGTTACGATATTTTTACCATTCATGCTTAATCGGTTGGCTACCTTTTGGCTGGCATGAAGATTTGCTCCTGAGCTAATCCCGCACAGTATTGATGATTTACTGGCTGCGAGGCGCGCAGCGGCCAAAGCATCTTTTGTGGAAACAGTGATGATTTCGTCAACCACTAGGCGATCAAAGTTGGCAGGCACGAATCCAGCGCCAAGACCTTGAATGCCGTGTGCCCCGGCTGGCTTTCCGCTTAGTACAGCTGAATCCTCTGGCTCTACCGCAATAATTTTAATGTTACGATTTTTTTCTTTCAAAAAACGTCCTACTCCGGTGATGGTGCCGCCGGTACCGACTCCAGCAATAAAAATATCAACTTTTCCTTCGCTTGCTTCCCAAATTTCGGGGCCAGTAGTTTGGTAGTGTGCTTGTGGATTGGCTGGGTTTTCAAATTGGCGCGCCAAGAATGAACCTGGTATTGAGTTCGCTAGTTCTTTGGCCTTGGCGATTGCGCCAGCCATGCCGTTCTGGGCCGGAGTCAAAACTAATTCTGCTCCGAGCTGTTTTAGCAATGCGATACGTTCGCTAGACATTGAATCAGGCATGGTTAATAGCAGACGATATCCCAGCGCGGCGGTGGCCATGGCCAAACCTATTCCCATATTTCCGCTGGTGGCTTCGATTACGGTACCGTCTGGAACAAGTTTCCCGTCTTTAACGGCAGTACGAATGATGCTTACTGCTGCGCGGTCTTTGACACTGCCCAAAGGGTTTAAGTTTTCCAGCTTTACCCAAATTGATGAGCCGTTAAGGTTTTCGGCAACCTTCAATAGTGGTGTTTGTCCGACAGCATCAAGCATGTTTTGGTAACTTTTCATATCAATACCTCCATAAAGTTTGCTAAATAATTTTCTGTAAATTTCCACGTTAAAATAACGCGCATCGCAATCACTGTATACAATAAACTACAAAACAGTAAGAGTTCAAGCCATATCCATTTCTGTGACTAATTTATTTATATATTTACAATTTAGAAACAATCAAGTCAAAAAGCTGTTGCTGCTCCGTACCCCATGGCTTGGGCCACAAATCGCTCAATTTTTCACGTATGATTTTGGGATCATTGCATTCTGCTAATTCTATGGCTGCCAATGCTGCGCCACGCGCAAAATTAACCGGATTGCCATTCTGTTTAAGGATTACGCGCATGGTGCCGATTACTCGATCTTCCCAACTTAGTTTTCGTGGAATGTCGCGCGTAATGCGAACGATGGCATCCTTTAAAAACGGGTTAGTCATACGAACAATTAACTCTTTAGCGTATGCGGCAAAACCATTTTGTGTGAATAGTTCGTCGTTAAATTCCGCCCATTTTTTGCAAAGTGCTTGGCCTGATTCTGTAATGAATGCTTCATGGGCAATGGCCATCAATTCCTGATCCGCACGCAATTCGCTCATAAACTCAAAACCACGTTGTTTACCTAGGATTCCAAGTAAAAAATGGACTGCGTTATGCCCGTAAAGTTTTGCTTCTTCAAATGGATACAGATCAGCTTTGACATAAAGGTTTTGGGTTTTACGTTCTTCGATGTCGGGGCATTGGGAGATGAATATTTGGTTAAACTCTTCAACTAGATGAGCCCGTCCAGCGCCGGGACACAACAACTGAAGGTTTTGCGCAGGGCAATCTTCTGCAGGAACCACTCCGCTCATTTTGCCAACCACGGTGTTCAAGTAATAGGTGTTTGGGAATTTAACTCCAACTGCCTTTTCCAGTTCTTCGGCTGCGTGATTGTTATTTTCAGCAGTATAAATAAAACGTCGTCGATTGGGCTGGCGTTCAAACCCTGCTTTTAACCATGATGCACTTGAGGGGAAGAATTTGACGCTTGGCAATGCCGTAGCGAATTCTTCGCCGTCTGCTGCCGCCTCAATCAGCTTTTCCAAATCTTCAGGAACAGTTGGGTTGTAAACTTCGACATTGGGATAGGTTTCGCTGTAAACCTTGGTTTCAGCGGCAATGTTAACGGTTATTTTGCCACCGGAAGAATTTACTGCATTTTTCAATTTCTCATCAACTTCAGCTATAACGATACGATCAAAGTTACCTTTTGAGGCTCCAGCGAGAAAAATTCCGGTCTGAATCGGCCCAAGACCAATGCCAACGAATGTACGCATAATAAATATCCTTGAAATATTAAATGGTTTAAAATATTAAAATATAGCTCTGAATAGAAAATACCACTCGAGAGCCGAGAGTTTAGTCGTCTAACAAAATATCATAAACATGGAAAATCACAAAATTATTTCCGTAGTAATTAATCGTAGTTTATGAAGTTTTTATTAGGCTTAAAATTGGCGCGCGCATAATGCGAGCGCTAATTTAAGCTATTATCTATTGCGTGAAGGCATGCTGTTGAAAAGACTATTTACGGAGATATATTAGCGGTTTAGTTTTTAGGGAAAATTTTATGACCGAATCTGACAATATATTGGAAAAAATCGAAAGCCCGGCGGATATCCGTGGGTTGTCGTTGGCTGAATTGGAAAAGCTATCTGCGGAAATCCGTGCTCGAATTATCAGCGTAGTTGCGCGCAACGGCGGGCATCTCGCGCCAAATCTGGGTGTAGTGGAATTAACCTTGGCTTTACATTCGGTTTTCGATACCCCGAATGATAAAATTGTTTGGGATGTTGGGCACCAAACTTATACTCACAAACTGATCTCAGGACGTCGTGAGAACTTTGAGACCTTGCGTCAATTCGGTGGGTGTTCAGGTTTTCCCAATCCCGGTGAATCAGAATATGATTGTTTTATCGCTGGGCATGGTGGGACTGCGATCTCTGCCGCGACCGGACTGAAAGCCGCTGCTGAACTGCGTGGAAGCAACGAACGTGTTGTGGCAGTCGTTGGCGACGGTTCTTTTAATTGTGGTATTTCGCTAGAGGGTTTAAACAATGCCAGAGTTGGTTGTCGCGGTCTGATTGTAGTTTTGAATGACAATAAAATGTCAATTTCTCCCAATGTCGGTGCGATGGCACGTCATCTGAATCATCTGATCTCAGCGGCAGGATATATCCGTTTTCGTTCATCCATAAAAGATCTGTTTTTACGTTTTCGTAGTGGTAAAGGGGTTTATCGTTTTATTTCCAGAACTATGCGTTCTTTTAAGACTCTCATTTTGCCGGGCAGTGTTTTTGAAGCACTTGGATTTCGTTATATGGGGCCAATTAATGGCCATGATATTGACGCACTTAAACGCACGCTGAAAGCGGCACAAAACAGTACTAAACCAGTTTTAGTGCATGTGTTGACCGGTAAGGGTAGGGGCTACCAACCGGCCGAAGCGGCACCGGAAAAATTCCACGGTTTATCACCTTTTAATGCAGACACCGGGAAATCGCCGGAACATAACACGATGACTTTTTCGGATGCTTTTGGCGAGGCTGTCGTTAATTTGGCTGAAAAACATGACGATGTTACTGCAATTACGGCCGCTATGTCCGCGGGGACTGGATTGGCGGGTTTTAGCAAAAAATTTCCGCGCCGTTTTTATGATGTCGGTATTGCCGAAGGGCATGCGGTGGTTTTTGCCGCAGGGCAGGCAGCAGGCGGAATGCGCCCAGTGATTGCGCTTTATGCGACATTTGTACAACGAGCATTGGATTGTCTATTTCATGACGTTTGTCTGCAGAATTTACCGGTTATTTTCGCCATTGATCGCGCCGGAGTCGTCGAGGACGGTCCGACCCATCATGGCATTCATGACTTGAGTTTTATGCGCACAATGCCTAATTTAACCATCATGGCGCCAGCGGATAAAAACGAATTAGCTGAAATGTTGGAGTTTTCTTATGCGTTGGCGTCGCCAGTGGTAATTCGTTATCCACGTGGAAGTGCTGAGTCGATTTTAGGTATGGGGAATACGCCACTTGAGTTGGGACGTGCGCAGTCAGTGCGTGAAGGTGGCGATATTGCGCTGTGGGCGTGGGGACGTGAATTGGTTACAGCGCTTCAAGTCGCAGATGAATTAGCGGTTCAGGGTTTCAAGGCTACGGTTGTGAATACCCGTTTTCTGAAACCATTCGACGATGAATTGTTAAAAAAACATGCTGCAACGATGCCGATTATTACGCTGGAAAATAACCAGATTGGCGGCGGTTTGGGCGCGCAAACTGACGAAGTTTTAATTAACTTCAAGCATTGTGGGGTTCGCCACTTTGGTTGGGGCGTTGAGATTTTACCACACGGATCAGTTCAGCAGCTGCGTGAAGAAAATAATTTTACGGCAGAATATATTACTGCCACTGCCATTGATATGATTAAGAAATCAAAATAGAGATAACTTGGAGTTTAATAGCTATGAAAAAATCGTTTATTATCCTTTTATTGGCCGGATGTTGCACCTTTGGTGTTGCGGAAAACGCGCAAGATGCTGTTGTAGCAAAAATTGCCGTGCTCAAAAAGGAAGCCGAAGCTGTTGACCAGCAAATGGCCAAAATGCGCGTTGAAATCCTTAAAAAAGATCCAGAATTACAGAAGCTTCACCAACAAATTTTAGCTTTGCACCGCGAACTCGCACTCAGAGTCGATGGTAAACGCGAAATGCGCATACTGATTCTTAAATCAGAAGCTATTGAGCGCGAAATTAAAGAAATTTCAATAAAAACAGTTACATCACCTAAAAAATAACCAGGAGAATTTTAATTATGCCATTCGATCATGGAACCTTCGCTGTCTCAATTTTTGCTTTATCGGAGAAATTACCAGAGGATTATCTTGCAAAATTTGAGGGGATAAAAGCCGGAGTTTTGGACGCCGTTAAAGACGAGCCACAAGTAGGCTGGGTCAGCGGTCGTCATTTACTGGAAACCACTATTGATGAAGTTACTGCGCTTTGTGGCGGACATCTCTATCTTAATCTGCGCACTGCCGAGCGCAAAATTCCATCTTCATTGTTGAATGCAATTTGTCGCCGCGAAGAGTTGGCATACATGCAGGCCAACGAAACTTCGATGGTGCCTTTTAAGCAGAAAAAAATGATTAAAGAAGAGGCGATTGAGAAAAACTTAATGAAGATGCCTCCGAGTATTTCAGGCACTCCAATGGTGATTGATATGGCGTCCAAAATGCTTTATCTGGGAACCGGTTCCAGCGCACAAATCGATAATTTTATTGCTCATTTTTATAAAACCCTGAATATCGAGCCGATTCAAGTGACTCCGGCATGGATTTTAGAGAAGCGTTTTGAGATGACTGAGGTGTCGCTGCCAACGGTGATGTTTTCAGAGAATTGTGATGACGAGATGACGCCTGGGCGAGATTTTTTGACCTGGCTGTGGTATTATAGCGAGTGCGATGAAGGGGCGATTACGGTTGAACAATACGGCGAATTTGTCTTTGTTATTGAGGCTCCTTTGACTTTTGCATTTTCAGCCGAAGCGCGCGGTGCTGGCGAAACTACGTTGAAAAAAGGCGACAGCCCGTTACGCGCTGCCGAAGCTAAAGCGGCGTTAACTGTCGGTAAAAAACTCAAGAAATCGAAATTTATTTTGGCGCGCGGTGCTGATACTTGGAGCGGCACTTTTGACGCTGATACATTTACATTTAGCGGTATGACTTTGCCGGAAGGCGAAGAGATGGATCGTGACAGCCGCTTTGCCGAACGCATCGACAATCTACATATTTTCCAAACCGTGTTCCGCGAATATTTTGCTTTATTCGTCAAAACAGTAACTGCTCCTAATTGGTCTGAAGTTGAAGAAAAAATCCAACGTTGGTCTGCCGAGCGCGATTCAAGATAATCGTTCGGAAATAATCTTATCCAATCACTGTAAAGACCGTGTTGAATTAGCGCGCGCATAATGCGCGCGCGAATTATAGACTGCAGTTATAGGGCATGAATACAGAGAAAATGGAATGTTAAAGCTGAGAATAATGGAGTAAGTTTTAGAATATGAATTGTACGTTATGTGGAAGTGAAGTAGAAAAACTTACAGTATTCAGGGGAAACCAATATTTCGGCTGTGGCGAATGCCATTCAATAATCTTAGACCCGAAAAGCTATGTTAGCGCAATAGAAGAGAAAAAAAGATACGAAGAGCATAATAATGATGTTGAAGATAAAAGATATCAAAAATTTGTGTCTCCGATAGTAGAAAAAGTCTTAGCAGATTATAAAGAAGATCATAAAGGCTTGGATTTTGGCGCGGGAACAGGGCCAGTAATCACTAAATTGCTTAAAGAAAAAGGTTACAATGTTGCAATATACGATCCTTTTTTTGCGAATTATCCTGAAAGGTTAAAAGAGCAATATGATTATGTTATGTCTTGTGAAGTTATAGAGCATTTTCATAATCCTAAAAAAGAATTTGAACTTTTAAAATCCCTTTTGAAATCTGGTGGAACATTATACATTAAGACTGAACTTTACAGTGATGATATAGACTTCGATTCCTGGTATTATAAAAATGATATAACGCACGTTTTTTTCTACCACAGGAAAACCCTAGAATGGATAAAAAGAACTTATGAATTCTCTAATTTAGAGATTAAAAAAGATATTATCATATTTAAAACGTTCTTCAATCCACTAATTCGGTAGCTCAGGACATCGGCATTCAATAAATAAGTGTAATCCGAATTCAAAACGCAAATCATATCGTTTTTTTGCGCTTTTGCGTGAGGCTTTTTCACACTTCCAAAAAGAAAAGGGTATTTTAACTACAGAAAGGAAATGGGAAAAGATTTTTGTCCACAAATATCACTAATTGGCATAAATGGGGGATTTGCAGAAAGCTTATTGCTACGGTTTTATATTCCGAAATAAGGGCACAATGAAGCGTAAAAATATTTTTATCGGCTTGGAATTGGGTTATAGGCGGTTAGTTTATTGCGTTATGAAAACTATAGATCCACATCACCAATTTAGTAATTCGATATTGTTGTTCGTCATGACCATTTTTATGCTGAACAGCTTTCTGCATCCGTTTTTTCATGTGTCTTGTTCAAGCTATCGTTCTGTACAAATTGAAACTCGGCAAATTACAGAGTTGCCACAAGATTGTGCTTCCGAATCTGATTCGGTTTGCCCTATTTGTCAAGGCGTTTTCAAAAACCTAGACATCCCTGAATCAATTTTTATCCCAAGTATTGTTTCAGGCATACTGGAATTAGTTTCAAAACAACCTGAAAACTCTTTTCGGAGACTTTATCCGCCATCGGCGCGCGCCCCACCACTCTCCTGACGTTGACAACATTTTAGAACCTCAAAAACTGTCACAACCGTTGTGGCAGTTGGTTATTCTCATTTTTGAAAACATCAGGAAAAAACATGAAACGAATTAATTATTTTTCTTTGATCGAACTCCTCGTAGTAATTTCGATCATTGCCATATTAGCTGGATTACTACTCCCAATCTTGAATAAAGCCAGAGCCAAAGGGCGGAGTGCTTATTGCCTCAATAGCCTTAAACAAGTGGGACTGGCGATGAATTCATATTGCGATGCCTGGAACACGATTTATCCGCCGGTTCATGGTGGAAGATACGGTGCACCAGAACGGACAGGAAGCGCGTGCATTGAATGGCACGTTTACCTTCAAGATCACGGTATGCAACAAAAATACCTGCGTTGTCCAGAAGACCCGGCAGTGCATAGTGGTTTCGACGATAGCGGATTGTCGACCACGTGGAAAACTCGGCAAAGTTACATCTATAACGGTATGTGCGCTTTCAATAGTCACGGCAATCAAATCCGCAACTTTAGCCGTTACATACTGCTCTCGGAACGCGGTGGCGATAAAACTAGATCAAACGCTTTGGATCACCAGGGATATCCAGCGTTCAAAACCGTTGAGAGTTGGGAAGCGCAACTCGAGACCGGGCGTCATAGCAAAAAAGAATCAAATTATCTGTTCTTTGACGGACATGCTACTTCGCACCGCTTTGTGGAAACTGTCGGCAATCGCGATGTCGACGAAAACTGGCATTTTGTCCGTGAATGGGGCGGCAATTCGTATTTGTAGTTAACGCATTCCTGTTCCCGTTAATGAGTTGGAAAAAGGATTTTAACCACAGTTGGACACCGAGAAAGCGCCGATCAAAGCCGGCGTGGAGTAGAGAATAAAAGTTTCTCACATGAAAGCCTTGGCCCGGCATCATGGCCTCGAGTTATGTCTTGACGGCCAGCAATGGCGTCGTTCGGACTTGGGGCCGAACACGAAATTCGTTTTCGCCAGTACTCGAGATAGGAGCCATACGCTGTAGTTTTCGCACGTACGGATCTGCACGGGGGATGCCGGGAAACCGGCATTCCTAGCGTGAGGCTCCCCAATCTCTAAAAGTATTTTTATTCCAACAACCATTCCAGCACATTTTGCTTCTGAATTCCTTCATAATCTGCGGTTCCGAACACTTCGTCCAGGGTCAGCAAAATCTTGGGGTAATTGTCCGTAATGCGTTTCAGCGGTGCAAGTTCCCGTTTAAGGGTTTTGTCGTCGAGTGTGCTGGCCGCTACTTGGAAATATACCGTCGTGTCTACGCCGATGGCGACAAAATCCACTTCGCCGTCGTCCAACTGTCCTACATAAACCTTATATCCGCGGCGTATAAGTTCTAGGAATACGATATTTTCCAGCAAATGCCCCTGATCGGATTCCCGTACGCGCACCAGCATATTGCGTAATCCTACGTCCACCGCATAATATTTGCTCTGGGTCGTCAGGAATTGTCTGCCTTTGATATTATAACGGCTTGCTTCATAGAGGATCAGGCTCTCCGTCAGACCGCGAATGTATTTGTCCACGGTTTTTTGATCAGCTCCTTTGCCTTGCGACTTCAGAGTGTCAGCAATTTTCTTCGGCGATACCCGACTGCCGATGTTGTGAAAAAGAAATTTCGTAACGTTTTCCAGACTGTTTACATCCGGGATTTTTAAGCGGGCAACAATATCTTTCAGCAAGACGGTATGATAAATGCCGCGCAGGTATTCTTTTGCTTCATGTTTCCGCTCCGCGAATTGGGCGGTATAGGGAAAAGAACCGATTTCCATATACAGATTAAACTTTTCCGCTTTAGAAATTCCCTGTGTGCCTTCGGGCAGGCCGGAGCAAAACTCCTTGAAGCTGAGTGGGAGCATTCTCAGTTCCACATAGCGTCCGGAAAGCAACGTCGCCAATTCGCCGGACATGAAATATGCGTTAGAGCCCGTGATATATACGTCGCAGTTTGCTTTGAGGAATAGGCTGTCCACCGTTTTTTCAAACTGAGTAACATGTTGTATTTCATCAAGGAAGATATAATTCATCTTATCTGGTAGAAGCAGCAACGTGATATGGTCGTACAGAGCGCGATAGTTAGTCAGATGCTCCAACTCAACGTCTTCAAAATTGAGCGCAATAATTTGCCGGGCATCCACCCCGTTCGCCAACAGCTGGTCGCGATAGATTTCAAAAAGTGTAGATTTACCGCAACGTCGAACACCGGACACGACTTTGATGATATTTTGTTCACGCCAGCGCAATAACCAATCCAAATATTTATTTCGTTCTATGCGTTCCATAAAGCCACCTTTGCTTGTTGTAATGATGATTATAATCCATTGTTTTCACAAATCAAGCATTTCAAGGAAAGCATTACTCAAATTAATCTTCGTTTCAGGATTAAATCACAAGTTATTGTGCGAAGTTTGATGCTTTTTTCCTGATTTAGTTGTTTTAGGCGATTGTTTGGGTAGATTATATATGATTTTTTATTATTTAAGAATATAACAAAAGGTTTAAATTATGGAATTCAGTACAGTTTCTGTTGTCTTGATGATTGTTGGCGCACTTACTTGGTTGATCGTTATTCTTGGAATCGCCCGTTTTTCTAAGTTTTATATCTCTTTTTCTAAGATGAGTAAAGATCTGAGTAATGATCTAAATAACAACACAAATGTTTTGAAAAAAATTAATAGTGCTAATTTAGAGATGTTATTTGAACAGCGTCGTAACTGTAGACTCATGGAACAATTGTTAGAGCAATTTGATGGCGCGGAAATTATTGATGAAGTTATTACGACAGTTGAAGAGCCGAATAACGAAGCTACTCAGGATTAATTTTTATCCGTATTTACGAAATCATTGCTTACACTGGATAACTGCTGCTTTGAATTCTCGCTTATTGATAGTTTTGGCAATATACACCGTTACGCCATCAGATTTTCTGCCGTGGTAAATTTTAGTATTAATTTTTAACGGCACTTAAAAGCTTAAAACATTGGCATGTAGGTTGAATTTCATGTGATTTGGGTTCATTTTATAAGCTATTAGAAAACAGTACGCAGAACATGGAAAAATTAAAATGCACGTATATCTTCCCGCAATAATCATAGTTGCTTTATTGATATTTATTTTAGTTAGCTATTCGATACTCCAATACAGTCGCATCTCCAAGCTATTATTTAAGCTTCGCGACCTGATGCACCAAAAAGCGGAGGTCAACAATTTCCTTAACCATTTTTCACGCAGTTTGAAACGAATTGAGGATATTGAAGATTCCATGGCTACTACAGCCCATTATATTGCTGATATGGTTGAAGCTGAATCGATCTGTATCTATAATTGCGCTGACGGACAGCAACTGCACGCAATGAGCATCTCTGGAGCTTATCCATTGGTTCACGGCGGCAATGCATACATCATGACTAAACCTAAATATATTCTGGATGTTCTGCGGCGCGAAATCATCACCTTAGACGAGGGCTTGATTGGCACCATTGCGGCGCGTCACGAACCATTTATGTTGGAAGATGCGTCTGGCAACCCGCTACTTGAAGAATTTGGCGCCAATGCCACTTCGGTGCGTTCTTTGATTATTGTTCCACTAATCCGTGATGCAACGCTGACTGGGGTCATCTGCGCAGTCAATTCGCGTGTCGGGGAGTTTTTTACTGCCGAACAGTATAACCGGCTACGTTCAATTAGTCCACAGGTCATTCTAACCCAAAATGTCGCTAGAGCGTATGACAATTTGAGTGAACAACAACGCATTAATCAGGAACTGAAGTTCGCGCGTCGTCTTCAAACCTCGCTATTGCCCCAGAAATTCCCCGATTGGGGAAATTTTAAGATTGAAGCGATTATGCAACCGGCCAAAGAGGTTAGCGGCGATTTTTATGACTTTGTCGAGATTGACGAAGACCGCCTCCTAATTGTTATCGCTGATGCTTGTGGCAAAGGGGTTCCCGCCTGTATGATGACGGCGATGACGCGCAGTTTTATTCATTCAATTGTTGCGCATTTTACCACAGTCGAAGATATGATGCATGAATTAAATCGCAATTTGTTTCGTGATTCCGATGAGGATTTATTTGTCACGCTGGCATGTTGTTTACTGGATAAACGGAATTCTCTAATCGAATATTGTCGTGCAGGACATACTGAGATTATCTCATTTGTTAGGAATCATTTGCGGGTGATTGATCCAGAAGGGACCGCGCTTGGTATTCTGCCGGAAGAGCTCGCACGTTTTGATTCCATTTGCATGGAGTTTGAAGAGGGTGTATCATATTTGATGTTCACTGATGGTATTTCTGAAGCACTCAACGTCAACCAGAAAGAATATGGCGTGGAACGGCTTCAAAACACCTTTAAAGAAGCATCACGCAAGTATACTGATCCGCAAAAAGTAATTGATTATATTTTACGGGATGTTTCAAAGTTCGAGGTTGACCCGGAAAATATTAATGACGACCAAACCTTGGTCTTAATTAGTTCAGTACCGCAAGAAAAATCAGTTTAAGCAATTTTCGGTCGAATTCCATTGATTGTGTTGCTCTAAGAATTGCTTTCTGGCTTTAAAATCTAAATTGGAGAGATGGATGAATTATCTAAAAAGAATTGAAGTTCAAAACTTTAAATCTATCCGTGCGCTGGATTTGGAATTGGGAAATTTAAATATACTGATTGGCGCCAACGGCGCGGGAAAGTCAAACTTCGTAACATTTTTTAGAATGCTTGAAGCAATTAGTACCGAACGTTTAGCGGAATATGCTGGGCTTGAAAGTGGGGCTCCAGGGTTTTTTTTCTATGGCAATCGCGACTGTGGCATTGATGCCAAGTTAACCATGGAATTGGACGATAAACCGATTGTTTATCAGTTTAAACTCAAGGCGGATATCGAAGAGCAACTGGTTTTTGTTGAAGAAAATGTCAGCATTGAAGGTACGGTTCATTCGCTTGGCGTCGGACACCGGGAATCACGGCTGAATTGTGAAAATTATGGCGGAGTCTGTTGTGGTATTGCCAAATTGCTCTCAAACTGGCGAATTTTTCAATTTCATGAAACTTCTAAAATGCGTGGAATTCATTACATTCACAATAATTTAACCTTGATGACTGATAGCGCGAATCTCGCTCCATATCTGTTGGTTATTAAAGAGAAATACCCATCTAGCTATCGGCGGATTATTCGCACTATCCAGCGCGTTATGCCTTATTTCGGTGATTTTGAACTTGAGCCGATGCGCTTGAGCAGTGAGAATAATCGGCTTGACTGGCGCGAGCTCAACACAAATCTTCACTTCAGCTCGACTCACCTTTCTGACGGTTCGCTGCGATTCATCGCACTGGCTACACTGCTCATGCAACCCAAAGAGATGTTGCCACAATTGATTCTGATTGACGAACCAGAACTCGGTCTTCATCCTGCAGCCGTTCGGTTATTGGCATCAATGATTAAAGCCGCTTCGGAACACGCCCAAATCATTTTAGCGACTCAATCCAAAGTGTTGGTGGATGAATTTCAACCTGAAGATATCATTGTTCTTGAACGAGAAATAGATGATTCGGCGATCCATTTTTGTAGCCGGTTCCGCCGTCTTGATTCGAATAATTTAGAGCGTTGGCTGGATGATTATCGAATGGGTGACATTTGGGACAAAGATATTATCGGAGGACGCCCGTGAAGCCGATTGTGGTACAGGTTGTCGTGGAAGGCGAAACTGAACGAGACTTTGTCAAACAAATTTTGAATCCATATTTTTATCCTAAAGGACTGAAATTTCAATTCAATCTCTTACATGGCGTAAGTCGCTGGGGTTGGGAACGAGTTCGCAATGAAATAGCCGGTTCCATCTATGACGATCCCAATTCATATTGCACCACCATGCTTGATCTGTATGGACTGCCTGAAAACACCCCGGGGAAAAGTAGTGGATATAACAGAGATCCTATATTGTGGGCTGAGCATATTGAAAAATCGATCGCGAGGTCTTTAGCGGAAAGCAATCCGCGCTTGCAAGATTTTGTCACGGCCGGTCAATTTATTCCATACTTACAAGTGCATGAATTTGAGGCTCTGTTATTTAGTGACCCCGTGGCAATTGCCGAAGTGGTCAATACTAAAGACTGCGTTGATGAACTGATTGCCATTCGTAATAAATATAAAACGCCTGAGCATATCAACAACCGACCAGCAACCGCCCCTTCTCGCCGGCTCCGAAAAATCTTCGGTTCATCGTATCAGAAACCGTTGTATGGAGTAATGATCGCCCAGGACATCGGTTTGAGTAAGATACGCCGTCAATGCCATCATTTTAACGCTTGGCTGACTTTATTGGAAGAGATTGCCAAAACCAATAAGTTTTAAGTTTTAAGGTTTAAGGTTTAAGTAGGACTGGGAAAGAAGGTGTAATTTGTGTTAAAGGCCTTAATTCTCCCTCTCTCCAACTCCATCCCGCGGCTTTCGGTGCCTTCAGCTTTTAGATTTTCCTGTGAGCTTAGTTTTAAGCTGTTCGTAAACGGCTTGATTTAGGCTGATTTAAATGTAGATTATTACATTACTTCGCAATCTAAAAGCCCAATGGAGAATTTAAGCTATGATAGGAAACCTCTTGGGAGTACTTGAGAAAATTTCGCAATCAATCGGCGGCATATCAGATCTGAAGCCGGTTACCCAACGAGTAGTAAAAGTATTACGTAACTCATTTGATGCGGATGCTTGCTCGATTTATGAATTTGACACAGAACGTGACGAATTGGTGATGACTGCGACCGATGGCTTGAATCCTAAATCAGTAAGCAAAGTTAGCTTGAAACCTGGCGAGGGCGTTGCTGGCTCCAGTTTCAAATTACGCAGTATCATCAATATTAAATCGCCAGAGTCGCATCCTGGATTTAAATACGTTAAAATCACCGGTGAAGAAAAATTCAGTTCAATGCTGGCCGTTCCACTAACCTCTTCAGGCAATAAAATCGGAGTTTTGGTGTTACAGCGCCGAGAGGAAAAAGAATTTCCGAGCCAAGCTATTACCCTTGCCCGTAATTTGGCACCACAGCTGGCAAATTTAATCGTCAGTTCGAAATTGATGAATGACCTGAACCGTCGTAGTGCGGTTAAAATAGAAAAAAAACGTGACAGTTCCAAACTTGACGGGATATCAGTCAATCCGGGAATCGTTTGTGGCACTGCAGTAAAATACAAAGTGCGTGATGTGTTCTGCGATATGGATAAACATGAATGCGGTGATATTGACGCTGAACTGAAGCTCCTAGAACGCGCGATTGCTTTGACCCGTGAAAATACTTTAGAGTTTGAAAAACGCGCGTTAATGTTGTTGTCTGAAGCCGATGCTTCAATTTTTAATGCGCATCTGCTATTTCTTGAAGATAAAATGGTGATGGGTAGTATTCGAAAAGAGATTACTGAAAGCTCCCATGCCGTTGAATTCAGTGTTACTTTGGTGTATCACCGTCTTAAAAATAAGCTGATGCAGTTGGACGACAATGTATTTAGAGAACGTCTGATTGATTTTAAAGATGTGATGCGGCGCTTGATTGAGTCTGCTCAAGTAATACGCAAAAAAAAGAAACGCAATAGTATTCGCAAGTCTCGTGCTGATAAACAGATTTTAGTCGCTAACGAGTTGATGCCGTCAGATTTGTTGAGGATGTCCGTCGACAAAATTGTCGGCATTGTTTGTGAGACCGGCGGCGTGACCAGTCATGTGGCGATTCTGGCTAAAGCTTTTGAAATACCCACATTATTAGGGGTCAAAGGTGCTATGAGTAAAGTCAATAATGACGACTTACTGGTAGTTGATGCACATTTGGGAAAACTCTATATCAATCCAGATGATCAATTGGCCGAAAAGTTTGAATCAGTTATTAACGGGCATGATGAGCAAATCGATCGCAATAGTGAAACGCTCACCGCGGACGGAGTTAAGATAAAATTAAAAGCTAATATTTCGTTACTTTGCGAGCTCCCTCTAGTAAAAAAATATGCCGCCGACGGTATTGGTTTATATCGTTCTGAATTTATGTTTATGCTTCGAGATTATTTACCAGATGAAGATATTCAGCTGGATATCTTTAGTAAAATTTTTGCTGGGACTGATGGTGTGGTAACGATCCGTGTTTTAGATGCTGGATCCGATAAACAGATCAACTGTCTCAATATTCCACGTTCAATCAATCCGGCACTCGGTCCACGAGGCACTCGGCTTCTTTTAGAACATCCTGAATTTTTGTACACTCATCTGCGGGCAATCCTTCGTGCGGGTGCAAAAAGAACACTGAATATTTTATTTCCAATGGTTTCCTCGTTGCAAGAGATCTGTGCAGTGAAATTGTTACTTGTCGAGGTCGTCAACGGCTTGAAACGTGAGAACATCGCTTTTTGCGAAGAGTACCAAATCGGTGTTATGTTCGAAGTGCCGTCGGTGTTTTTCTCGCTTAACCATTTCTTAAAGCAGGTAGATTTTATTTCAGTTGGTACTAACGATCTGTTGCAATATACTTATGCCGCTGATCGACTTTATTATGAAAAAGAGTTTTCCTGTTTTAACTTAGATCCTGGTTTTATACGGATGTTGGGCGAAACTGCCAGTCAAGTTAATAGCATGAAAAATAAATCAATGACCGTTTGCGGCGAAATTGCCAGCAACCCGTTGGCTGTACCTATTTTAATCGGTGCTGGTGTTTTATCTATGAGTTTACCGCCTCGGTTAATACCGTTAATGCGCGGAGTTATTGAACGCTTTTCAATCGCTGAATGTCAAGAATTTTACCGCCGTGCAATTGATATGGAATTTCCTCATGAAGTTGTTGATATGATGGAACAAGCAATGGCAGAATCTAAGGCTGAAAAGGTCGCCGTCTCGATGGTGGCTCTTTGACCTTAATAATATTTTCTAATGAAGAAGATAAGGCGAATAGTGGGTTGGGAAAATATTCGGAATTTATCAAAATGGAGACTGTTGAATGAATCAATTATTAATTATTTTAGGCGGCACGCTAATCTTAGAACTTATCCTCGGTGATTTGCAGAACCCTTGGTATCCGGTGGAATTTCTTAAAAATATTGCTGATCGTGCTGGACTTAAAATACGTGATTATTTTGGCAATTCCGTTACTGCTGGAATAATTGGTTGGCTCCTAATCGTGCCGGTTACCGTTTTTAGTGCGTGGTTGTTGGTCAAAGGGGTTCACTGGTGTTTTGGCGTTGGAGAATTATGGCTAGCAAGCCTATTAGTTTGGAGTTCGATCTCTATGCGCAGATTATTGCAACAAACTTTGTCGTTAATCGCTCCGTTGCGTCGTGGCAATCTATCCGTGGCACGCCGTTCTTTGGATGAAATGACCAATTTTACTACTGACAAAATAATCAGTAAAGATATTATCCGCTACGGGATCGAGAATATCGGGGTTAAGTTAGTCGGGACTGTGACCAGTGTGTTTTTCTGGGCGATACTGGGCTGGATTATTCATGGCGCCGCTGGCGCTGCTGCTGGCGCAGTGTTTTCTCGCGTGGTACAGGTACTTGAAGCGCAATGGGGCAGTCGCCATGGGCAGTATCAGAAATTTGGCCGGTTTGCCGTCGCCGTCAATCATTTGACTGACTGGATTCCAGCGCGATTGACTGCTTTTGCGGTGGCGATAGCAGCATTGCCGTTGGGACGATGTCGAATTGCGTTTTCTATGGCATGGCGGCACCGCCGTGATTTTTTGAGTTCTAATTCTTCATGGATCAAAGCAGCATTTGCTGGAGCGCTAAGTTTAACCCTGGGCGGGCCGCGCGAATATGCTAGCGGGATCAAAAACTATCCATATTTGGGGCATAGTCGTGCAGAATTGAAGATTGCGGATCTGAAGCGCGCTGTTCGTTTGGCTTTTTTCTCTGTTATAATTTTTCTAGCCTTTATGATCTTAATTACTGTTATATTTATGACCTAATTAGTTGAAGTTTTAATATCTGATTGTATATTTAGCGCCGTTTCCAAGATGGGAACAATAGAGGAATTGTCACAAACAATCTGCAACAGCGATAGGCCGTGACAATTCCTTTAATGATTAAAGAAGATAGCCTAAATTTATGAAGGATATATGAAAACTAATTTTAGCCAATTGATATCGATTAAAATTTTATTTTGGGTCATTCTGGTTTTGACGGTAGGTATTTTTGGGGCTGTCAGTTTTATGCAGCCTCTCAAACCTGCGTTGCCGGACAACTCATTACTATTATCGCTGCTAATCGTCACTACGACAGGTTCGGTAGTTTTTCTTGTTTATTTTTTCATTTCAGCACTTTTGGCCTATAGCTACATCCCAGCATCGCCAGATATGGCCAAAGAACTCCCCAGTTGTACGATTATTGTTCCTGCCTATAATGAAGGAAAACAGGTGGCAGAAACCCTTTATAGCCTGCTTGAAACAGATTATCCAGCAGAAAAGATGGAAATTATTGCTATCAACGATGGCTCTAAAGATGACACTTGGGAATGGATTAAATCCGTTGCGGAAACCTCTAATGGTAGGATAATTCCAGTTAACCTTACAAGAAACAGAGGAAAGAAACATGCGCTCTACTGTGGCATTAAAGCCTCTAAATCAGAAATTATTATTACTGTTGACAGCGATTCAATCATCAGCCGTGACGCGTTGAAAAACTTGGTCGCTCCGTTTGTTGATCAGAACATCGGCGGTGTGGCTGGATCTCTTCGCGTTAAGAATATTAAAGCTGGGTTGATTCCACAAATGTTAGATGTCGCTTTTGTTTTTGGCTGCGATTTTATTCGCCGTGCGCAAAGTGTTGTCGGCTCGGTATTGTGTACGCCGGGCGCGCTCAGTGCTTATCGGAAAAGTGCGATATTGCCGTATTGTGATGAATGGCTTCAGCAGAAATTTCTAGGAGTACCTTCTAATATTGGCGAAGACCGGGCGATTACTACTATCTTGCTAAGGAGTGGGTTTCGGGTGGTATATCAGAATAAAGCCGTGGCCCACACTTGCGTTCCTGAAAATTACCGACAATTGTGCAGGATGTTGATCCGTTGGACACGTAGTGACGTCAGGGAGAATTATGTACTAGGCAAATTCGCTTACCGGCGTAACCCATTATTTAGCTTTTCATTATTGATGCTACAAGTAAATCTCAGCATGCAAATATTTAGTTTTATACTCTCTTTAATATTCCTCCCTCTCTGGATTATTACTGTTCTGGTGTCTTTGGGTAGTATCCATTATCTGCTTTTGATGACTCTGTTTGTGACCTGTTTATGGTCAGCGATACCAGCAGTTATTTATGCGGATACGCGGCCAAAAATTGATCTGATCTGGGCTTTCGTTTTTGGGGTTTACTCACTTTTCGCGTTGTTGTGGATTATCCCTTATTCCATCTTTACGGTAAGAAATTCAAAATGGTTGACTCGCGATACCTTTGCGCCTAACCTTGGCAAACCACCTATCGATATAAGATTCGCTCAATAAAGAACTGTTGAGTTTTTACGTTGTAGATTGCTGCATTGGTAGCGAATTATCCAAAATCAATAAACGCATAATCCTCGACAAAGTGAAAATCTAATTCTCCATAATTTCATTGCTTAATTCGCGCGCGCATTATGCGCGCGTGAATTAAACGTTCGAATTATACTGTTTTTGACGGCTTCAAATATAAGAAAATTACTCAATGGAAACAGGGTCTTTATCGTTTAAGTTCTTGAGCTGTTTCTGAAGTGCCAGTGGAGATTTTTCCCAACGGGCAAGAAAAAGATACGCAATTGGAACGACGAAAAGCGTTAGAAAACAGGCACTGGTTCCACCGTAGAAAACTACCGCGCCGAGACAACGCCTGCTAACCGCTCCCGCACCGGTCGCCATTAATAGTGGAATGGCACCTACAACCGTAGAAATTCCAGTCATAAGAATCGGGCGCAAGCGGAGCTTTGCAGCCATGAAGACCGCCTCTTGAAATTCGTGTCCAGAGTCGCGAAGCTGGTTGGCAAACTCCACGATCAATATGCCATTTTTAGCGGCGAGCCCAATCAACATGATGATGCCGATCTGCGTATAGATATTCATGGTCATGCCGAGGAGGTTCAACGCGGTAACCGCGCCAATCATTCCGAGCGGTACCGTCATCATCACAATCAGTGGACTGATGAAGGATTCGAATTGAGCGGAAAGCACGAGGAAAGAGATCAGCAGCGCGAGTCCAAAAATGAATAGCATAGAACCAGTGGTGTCCTTGAGTTCCTTGGATTGTCCTTTGTAGGCAACTTGAGCGTATTCGGGAAGATTTTCCCGAGTTGTTTGTTCAAGAAAAGTCAGGACATCGCTTAGCGCGTATCCAGAAGCGACGTTGCCAGTGATGGTGATAGCGCGCACTCGATTGTAACGGCTCAGTCGTCCGGCATCGCCCATCTCTTTTATTTTGACTAAATTGTCCAACGGAACTAATTTCTCTGACGTGGATGAACGAACATAGATATTGCTCAGATCAGACGGCGTAGCGCGGCTGAAACGGTCCGCCTGAAGAACCACGTCGTACTCTTGTCCGCGATCCACAAAAGTAGTGACTTGTTTGGAACCCAGCATGGTCTCGAGGGTTGTTCCGATAATATTTGCCTGGATGCCGAGTTCATTGGCGCGCTCCCGATCGACCTCGACACGGAGCTGTGGAGTAGTCTCTTTGTAGTCGTAGTCAACGTCAATGAGTCCGGGGTACGTTTTGGCTTTTTCCAGAATAATATCGCGCCAACGCACTAATTCCGCGTATTCAGGTCCGCCGATAACGAACTGAACTGGATTGCCGCGTGAAGCAATCCCTCCAGGTAAAAATGGTTGGATTTTTAACGTTGGAATTTCCGCCAGTTTTTTGCGTAATTCAGCTGTAATCTGCTGTGAAGTCCGCTGTCGTTTAGACCATTCTTCTAGTTCCAACATGGCAAAACCGGTATTAGCTGCGCCTTGGCTGTCGCCGAATTGTGGGACTATGACCATTAACGTGAGTCCTTCTCCTGATTCGATAACCGGATAAACCACATTCATCATCTCCATCGAGGCGTCGTTCATGGTGTAAAAATTGGTACCTTCAGGCGCTTGCATGCGAATATTGACCATGCCGCGGTCTTCCTGCGGTTCATATTCGGCAGGTAGGCGATTCCAGCCCCATGCCATCAAAATGCAGATGGCAAGAAAAATGCACGCGACTAGAATGGGAATCCGAGCGGCCGCTCGAAGGATACGCTCGTAGATGTTTTCCCCTTTTTTTATGCACAAATCGATAATTCGTCCAAGGAACGAGGATTCCTTCTGAGTCAATAGTTTGGAGCAGAGCATCGGGGTGAATGCCAATGCTGCGAAACTTGAAAAGCACACGGCCGCGGTCATGGCGACGGCAAATTCAGTAAAAAGACGTCCAGTCTTGCCAGCCCAAAGAGAGATCGGCATGAACACCGCCACTAGCACGCAAGTTGTCGCCAGTACGGCAAAAACTACTTGGTCGGATCCTCTTACGGCGGCCAGAAGTGGATGTTCCCCTTCTGCGATGCGGCGGTGGATGTTTTCCAGCACGACGATGGTGTCGTCTACGACCATGCCGATAGCAAGAACCAAGGCCAGAAGGGTGAGAATATTAACACTGTAACCAAGCACATACAGAACGATGAATGCCCCGATTAGCGAGATTGGAACGGTCAATGCCGGAATCAGTGCCGCTCGAAATGAACCGAGGAAAAGAAAGATAATCAAAAGAACCAACACCGCGGAGATCATTAATGATTGACTAACTTCGTCGATCGAGGCATTGATAAACTTGGATTCGTCCCGGAGAATCCGCAGTTCCATCCCTTCCGGCAGGGTTTTTTGAAGTTCTTTGATGAGGGCCCGCGCTCCGGATGAAACCGTTAGAGTATTCGCGGTGGACTGTTTATAGACTCCGATTCCAATCATGGGTTGTTTGTTAGTAACGAAAAGCTGGCGTGTATTGCGTGGCCCAAGCACGACATCCGCCACGTCGCCAAGTCGGATATAATTGCCGTTGGTGCTGCGTTTAAGCACCATATTTCGAAAATCTTCGGTGGTGTGATATTGACGGTTGAGCCGTACCACGAATTCGCGCTCGAAGGATTCGATCCTGCCTCCAGGGTTTTCGACGTTTTCAGATCTAAGAGTAGCTTCAATATCTCCGACAGTAATGCCGCGCGCGGCCATCGCAGTGCGTTTTAACCAGATCCGTATTGACTGTTCCTGCGCGCCGAGAATGGAAGCATTAGCGACGCCCTCGATAACGGATACGCGGTCGAGCAGATAACGGTCAACATAGTCGGTCAGCTCCATGCGCGTCATGGATGAACTGGTTACCGAAAAGATCATGACTGGCGAACCAGATGAGTCGTATTTGGCAATAACTGGCGAATCAGCTTCATCGGGTAAACGGTTTAAAGTCCGGCTGACGCGGTCGCGAACATCATTTGCAGCGGCGTCAATGTCGCGTGCGACGGAAAATTCTAGCGTAATGCGAGAACGTCCGTCGCGGCTTTGCGATTCAATAGAATCCAGTCCTTCGATTCCGGCTACAGTCCCTTCAAGGATTTGGGTGATTTTGGTTTCAACCACGCTGGCGGAAGCCCCATCGTAACCGGTCGTAATAGAGATCATCGGCACGTCAATATCTGGAAATTCGCGCACCGGCATCCGATTCAACCCAATCAGACCGAACACGATTACAATGAGCATCATCACCACGGATAATACTGGGCGTGTGACCGAGATTGAACAGATACTCATTTGCTGGACCCTTCGGCAGAGTTTTGAGATGTCGATTGCCCGGATTCGGTGAGAATGATCTCCGCTGCCGTGCCGCTGACGGTGACGGCTGAACCATCGACCAATTTGAGCACGCCGTCTGTAACAATCACGTCACCTTCGAGCAATCCGCTGGAAACCTCAACGCTACCGCGATCGCGCTGGCCCAGATTGACTTCACGGCGGGCTACCGTTTTGGTTTCCGGTTGATACACGAAAACGTATTGAATCTCGCCCAAACTCATGATGGCTTTTTCTGGAATCATCAACGCATAACGGGTTCCAAGCTCCAATTCGACGATAAAAAGCATGCCGGGCATCAGTTTGCTTTCCTGATTAGGTACTGTTGCCCTGACTTCGACTGTTCGCGTAATGGTGTCAATTCGCGGCGAGATCGCCCGGATCACACCGTCGAAAATTTTTCCGGGATATGCCACGCTAGTGACCCCGACTTTCTGCCCTACCTTGATCAGAGGGTAATATTTTTCAGATACTCTAAAATCAACCTTGATTTCGCTAATGTCGTCTACGGTTGTAATAATCGTCGTGGGTGAAACCAGATCGCCGATACTGATCTTGCGCATACCCAATTTTCCGGAAAATGGAGCGAGAATTTTACGATTTTTAATCTGATATTCTACAATGTCAATGCGTGTTTTGGCACGGGCGACCGCAGTTTGCGCGGTATCGTAATCTTTCTGGGAAATAATGTTGGCATTATAAAGAGTGGAGAGGCGCTTGAGTTCCCGTTCCTGTTCTTCTAGGTTAAGCTTCATTTGGCGGAGTTCGGCTTGGTACTGGTCGTCGCGTAATTGCACCAGGAGTTTGCCCTTTTCCACCGTTTGACCGTCTTCAAAATGCAATCCGACGACCAATTCAGTCGCATTCGCGGTGACATCAACTGATTCCTTGGCCAAGCCCGTGCCGATCCCTTCCACCCGTGATTGTAAGATTTGTCCCTTGATTATGCCCAGTTTGACTATTGGCGCGGTTTCGCTTTGTCTGCGTGCAGTGATCTTGCGTTCCCCTCCGGTCTGATAATAGAAAACAATGGCTCCCGCTAGAATAGCACCACCAACTAATATTTCTCCGAATCCCAAAAATAATTTTTTCCATTTCATTATCACAAAGTCTCTCTTAAATTTTAAAAAGTAACGACACTATCTTAGAATAACGTCCGCTAGGCCTTTTTATTGCCAGATACTTTCTCTATATACCAAAAAACTCTTTTTATACCGTCATTCCATAGTGACTGAGGTTTCAAAAGCTGTCGTTCATCTCTTTCCCAAGAAAATCAAGACGCCACCCGTGAAGCGCTCGAAGTCAAGATGACAGTATTAGCGCAAGTTTTCAAGTTACGATTAGGGCATTTGTCCGG
>DLIO01000020.1 GCA_002483765.1 Lentisphaeria bacterium UBA7640
CGGAAATAGACCCTTATTTGAGTTCATCCAAAAAAGCGATATATTGATATTCTGATAAAACCTAATAGGAGAAACAAATATGTCTAATAATAATGATGACTTTTTTAGCGGAATGAAGAATTTGACACCGCGAGCGCGTAATGTATTGGTCCTTGCTCAAAAAGAAGCAGAACGCTTCAACCACGATTATGTTGGCACCGAACATCTTTTGCTGGCGCTGTTGGCACTCGGAGAAGGAGTTGCCGTTATGGTGATGAAATCACTCGGCATAAACTTAGACCAGCTACGCTTGGAAGTAGAAAAAACCTGTGGAACCGGTAGCAATACTAAGCAAGAAGGCATTATTCCCTTCACCCAACGTATAAAAAGAGTAATGATTATGGCTGCCACCGAAGCCAAGTCGATGAATTATAATTTTATCGGCACCGAACATCTATTGTTGGCATTGTTACGCGAGGGCGAAAGCGCCGCTGCCAAGGTACTGCGCGGCATGAATATCGATGTCGAGAAAATCCGCAAAGAGGTAATTAGCGCGCTAGATTCTGATTATTTACCAGAACCGGACGAGGATGAAAAACATAACCTGTCTGGAATTGGTGGTGATGGGCAAACAACCGAATTAAACGCATTAAATGCGTTTGGCCGCAATCTTACCGAAATGGCCGAGAAGGGCGAGCTTGACCCGGTAATCGGGCGTAAAAATGAGATTGAACGTGTGATTCAGGTACTTTGTCGCCGTACCAAAAACAATCCGGTGTTGATTGGTGAAGCGGGGGTTGGAAAAACTGCAATTTTAGAGGGCTTAGCACAGGAGATTGTTGCTGGTAACGTGCCGGACCTGTTAGCTGACAAAATGGTTTACGCGCTTGATCTGCCGCTAATGGTGGCGGGAACCAAATATCGGGGCCAATTCGAGGAGCGGATCAAAGCAGTCATTGACGAAGTGCACAACTCAAAAAAAGTTATTCTATTTATTGATGAACTGCACACTATTGTTGGTGCGGGCGGCGCCGAAGGCGCGATGGATGCGGCGAATATTATCAAACCAGCATTGTCACGTGGCGAACTCCAATGCGTCGGGGCTACCACCATGGACGAGTACCGCAAAGGTATTGAAAAAGATTCCGCGCTTGAGCGTCGCTTTCAGCCGATAGTTGTTGAACCGCCTTCAGTTGAAGATACTGTTAAAATCTTATTCGGATTACGCGAAACCTATGAGAAACATCATAACGTTAAATTTACAGAAGATGCTCTTCGGGCAGCCGCTTCACTTTCCGATCGTTATATCTCGGGACGTTTTCTGCCCGACAAAGCGATTGACGTGATGGACGAAGCCGGCGCGCGCACTCGTATTGCCAATGCGCCCGTGCCTCCAGATACCACGGAATTGAGCAATCAAATTGAAGAAGCTACTAAGAAAAAAGATGCGCTCGTGGGCGAACAAAAATTTGAAGATGCGGCTAAATGGCGTGACACCGAACGTGAACTTCGTCAAGAATTAGAAAAAGTCAATAATGAATGGCGCGAAAAAAGATCTAATAACGAACCGGTTATTACGGCTAAAGATATTGCGATTGTGGTCGGAAAACTCAGTGGAGTTCCTGTACCGCAGATGGCAGAAGAAGAAGCTACTCGCTTATTGAAAATGGAAAGTGAACTGGGTAATACAGTGATTGGGCAAAGTGAAGCCGTCGCCACAATTTCACGAGCACTACGGCGCTCTCGCGCTGACTTGAAAAATCCATTGCGTCCAATCGGTTCATTTATTTTCCTTGGACCAACTGGAGTTGGCAAAACACTGTTGGCAAAAGCGTTGGCTGAATTTATGTTCGGCGATCCCGATGCGTTAATTCAGGTTGACATGTCTGAATATATGGAAAAATTTAATGTCAGTCGTTTAGTTGGCTCACCTCCTGGCTATGTCGGGCACGGCGAAGGCGGCGAATTGACTGAACGTGTGCGCCGCCGGCCATATTCGGTAGTGTTGTTCGATGAGATTGAAAAAGCACATCCAGACGTCATGAATATGTTGTTACAAATCCTTGAAGAGGGTAGAATCACCGATTCACTGGGTCGACGGATTGATTTCCGCAACACTGTAGTAATCATGACCAGCAACATTGGAGCAGAGAAGATGAGCCACACCGGATCACTCGGCTTCGGTGGCGTCAATGCCGATGGTTCTGACGAGCGTATTAATGAACGGCTGATGGAGATCGCCAAACGTCATTTCAAACCGGAGTTCTTAAACCGGGTTGATGATGTTATCATTTTTCGTCGTTTGAATATGGACGACCTGCGCGGCATCATTGATATTGAACTAGGCAAAGTTGCAGGGCGACTAAAAGAGCGTGGTATCGTGTTACAAACCGACACCGAAGTCAAAGATTTCATTATTCAAAAGGGTTATCAGCCAGAATACGGCGCGCGTCCGTTGCGCCGTGCGGTTGAGCGTTATATCGAGGATCCGTTGGCGGAAGAGATATTGAAAGGCAAAATGGACAAAGTCAACCTGATAACGGTAACCTTAGACAATCAAAAATTGTTGTTTTTCCCCGGCGGCGAACCTGAAGCTCTGACGCCCAAAAAACGTACCATACGCCGCAAAAAGAGTTCAGACGCTAAAAAAGATCCGGGCACTAAGAAAAAGCCAGACACAAAGAAATGAATTCGGCATTGTCGTCGCTGCAAGTAGCTAACTATTGCAAGAAAATGAAAAATATCCGAATTTGTCGCCGTTTAACTTCGCGCGCGCATAATGCGCGCGCGAAGTTTAGAGCAACTTTTTAATTAATTTTGAAACTTGGAATTTAACGAATGATTGAGCGCGCAATGCCATTTTGGCTGACTGCTTGGAGAAAATTCCGGCGTGATCCTTTAGCGTTGGCTGGCTTGAGCGGTGCTTTACTTTTAATTTTTTTCGCCATATATGCGCCTCTCATTTCCAATTCCCGGCCACTAATGGTCGTTGACGAAAATGGCTGGAGTATGCCATTTTTATCCGTATTGTTCGCCCCCGACAGCACCGAGACCACTGTCGAATGTGGATTTAATTATCTAATGCTTTGGCTTCCGATCGCGTTGTTATTGAGGATAATAATGAAAAAAACTAAATTACGACGTGCATTGTGGATTGTTTTGATCATTTTTTCATTGGCGTTATTGATTCCGTTTTTGACATCAAAGCCACGTTTAGATAAAACCGATTATCTGGCACAACGTGAAGACCCAACAAAAACCATGATTTTCACGATTAATCCATATGGGCCATTCGAGCAAAAGGGAAAACCGCACGAGCGTCCCTCCATTACTCACTGGATGGGTACTGATAATATTGGACGCGATATCACCGCTCGAATGTTTTATGGTGCTCGGGTATCGTTAGCGGTTGGCTTAACTGCGACGACTTTGGCATTGCTTATCGGAACGGCTATCGGTCTATGTTCAGGTTATTTTGGCGGTAAATTCGATTTGATCACCATGCGTTTAGTGGAGATTGTGATCTGCTTTCCCTCATTTTTGTTGTTACTGATTTTAATGTCGATGTTTAGGGATTATAAGTTCGAACAATCAATTCTGGTAATAATAGCGGTTATTGGACTAACTGACTGGATTGGCGTTTGTCGATTGGTCCGTGGTGAGGTTTTGAAAGCTCGCATGTTACCGTATATCAGTAGTTGCGAAGTTGCTGGAATGCCAGTTTGGCGTTTAATGGTTTTCCATCTTTTACCAAATATATCGGGGCCAATTTTAATTAGTTTCACTTTTGGCATTGTCGGCGCGATTGTCGCTGAAAGTGGATTAAGTTTTCTCGGATTTGGAGTTCAAGCTCCGACAGCGAGCTGGGGTGGATTGTTAAGACAAGCTTTTGATGACCCATTTTACTGCTGGCCTTTAACTTTATTTCCCGGACTGGCACTGTTTTTTGCAGTATGTTCATTCAACTTTGTTGGCGAAGGACTGCGGAAAATATTCGACCCTAAAACTGAAAATCGTAGCAGCACCTAATCCCAATTGGTAAAGATTTGGAACGTTCTTGTCTTACTTGGATTCAACTTCCATTGGTTCCAATAACTTTAAATCCCAAAATCTTGCAAGAATCCGTGGAATATCGGTATTGTCGGTCATGCCGTGAAATTTTTCTGCTCCCGGGCCAAGCGCAAATATGGGCACTGGAGAGCTGGTGTGGCTGCCAGTACCATAGTAGACGAACGGCCGTCGTGGGTTGCGCCGGTTAGGGGCTGCTTGCATACCGCCAGTTTCATGATCAGCAGTGACTAGCACGAGTGTGTCTTGATTTTTCATTGCAAATTCAGCGGCAGCACGAGCGACAGAGTCGGTGGTCAAAACGCCCCACAAAGTCAGGTCGGGGTTATTGCCATGACCGCCCCAATCAGGCTCTGCGCATTCAATCATGATGAAAAAACCTTTCGGCTCTGCCTGAGTTAGATGCTGAAGCGTGGCGGTAGTAAATTGAGAAAGTAATCCGGCGTCTTTGTGCCAATCGTCCACAAACCCGAATACTTTGCGTTTTGGGTTCGCGGTCAGTTGTTCTGGCGTGTTGACTTCGACATAATCTGCCGCCAACATCTTTTCGATAAGATTGAGATTGTCTTTGCGCAAACCTTCTAACGATGGCGGTAAAAAAGGTGATTTGAATTTATTGCCAATGAGGATGTGGAAGCCAGATTTTGCGATCCAACCGGCAATTTCGGTGCTGGCGCCACGATTGTCGACATGTGCCATAAAGGCAGCTGGAGTTGCTCCAGTCAGCTTGTCTGTCGTCATAATTCCGACTGCTCTGCCGGAACGCAAAGCTTGTTCGGCAATGGTTCGGATCGGTGAATTGTCAGGCATGACTCCGAGAAAACGATTATTAGTTTTATAACCACTCGAAAGCGCAGTCCCAGACGCTGCCGAGTCGGTGACTTCGGCATTGGCTGATTTCGTAATAGTCATGCCTGAAACAGGGAACTGTTCCATGACCAACTTTCCCTCTGCTCCATGGCCATAAAGCGAAGCATATTTCAGGCTGCCCTGCCCCATACCGTCACCGATAATCATAATGATATTTTTCGGGGTGCCATTTTCAGGAAGAGCGTGCGGCGACGATATAGCCAAAGGCTCCGGAACGGGATAATCTTGTTTAAGTACTGGAGGCTCTAAGAATATTTCTCGTGGAGCAATGGTATCTCCAATACTAACAGCTGCAATCATCCAAACCCCAGATTTAGCCTCTAAATGTAGAGATCGCAAAGGTTTATTCTCAAGCGACAGCCTAGTGATATAGAGAGAAACCTGAGCAATGCCGTTATAAATAGACCAACTGCGTATTGATTCTAGAGCCCCTTTATTCGCAAACCAATCGCAAACTTCCCTGCCGGCATGAAGCTTAAACTCAGCTTTAGAACCATCAACATACTCCGCATTCAATTCTCCAACCAATCTGCCTCTTTTGGCCATCCAGGCACCAGCTTGAAGCAAATAAAGACTTTTCCCTTGTGTGTTTTCTGGTAATGTAATCTTTGTGGCTTTAGGTAAGTGTTGGACTCTTTCGCTTGCGCTCAGTACGATACACGATTTGCCATTAGCTTTAACGTCGTCAAGAATCATAAACGGAATATCATTAATCTTCTGCTTACCAGCCGATAATAAGCGCATATCATGTGAGCCAGCATCAATCCAACCCCCTTTGCCATCGCCTTCTTTTTCATCAGCGAAAGCTGTCGTAGCGGCGAGAGAGAGATCAATCGGAGCAATATCAGCGAATGTCGAACGACAGCAAATAATCAGTCCCAATATCAACAGTAGTGGTAATTTCCAGTTTTTCATCATCAATTCTATCCTATATTTCACTTCAGCTTAAAACGGATTATTAGATCCATTATTTGAGATTCTATATCATAATATGTTACACACTATAACAGATATAAAATTATTATTTAAATAATGTAATATTCTAGATGTTTTTTTCAAGTCTATTCATATTTCCGCTGGAATGGACCGCTGATCCTTCACAACTCTCAAGGAAAATTGGATTCGAATGTATTGAATCTATAATCGCAAAAATATTGGATAAATCGCTTTTAAAAACGACCTAAATATAAAGATCATTATATTGTTGTCTAGCACTATCTTTTCGCTCTTGTAAAAGAAAGTCCAGAGACAATATTAACGCACTGTTTTTTATAAAGGAAATTAACCTCTGGAGAGCATATGCATTGGATTGACTACGTATTGGTTGGCATCCCGTTATTGGTGGTGGTGTGGATCGGGGCGAAAGCACAACGCTTTGTTACTGGAGTTTCAGATTTTCTAACCGCAGGACGCGTTGCCGGACGGTACGTTGTCGCGGTGGCCAGTGGAGAAGCAGGACTCGGGCTGATTAGTGTTGTGGCGATGTTCGAAATGTATTACACTTGCGGATTCGGAGTCAGCTTCTGGAGTCGTATCTCAGCGCCACTCGGCATGGTATTCGCTTTGACCGGTTTCTGTGTTTATCGTTTTCGAGAAACCCGTGCCATGACGATGGGACAATTTCTCGAGATGCGTTATAATAAAAAATTCCGGATTTTGGCAGCTTTTTTGCAGTCAGTTTCTGGCGTGATCAACTACGCTATTTTCCCCGCTGTCGGGGCTCGTTTTTTGATTTATTTCCTTGATTTGCCAACTCATCTAATGATCTTTGGCTGGGCGTTTCCCACTTTTGGATTAGCCATGCTGTCATTCCTTACTCTAGCGGTGGTTATCGTGATGCTCGGAGGGCAGATAACTATCATGGTGACTGACTGCATTCAGGGGATTCTGAGTTATCCGATGTACGTGATTATTGTTGGGTTTGTCCTGTACAAATTTTCTTGGTCGCAAGAGATGGCTCCGACTCTTCTCGCCACGGAACCCGGGGAAAGTTTTTTGAATCCGTATGATATTTATAAATTAAGAGATTTTAATCTATTTTATGTGATGGTGGGTATTTTCTCTTCAATTTTTAATCGCATGGCCTGGTCTGGAACTCAAGGTTATTCAACAGCAGCAGCGACTCCGCATGAACAAAAAATCGGCGGATTACTAGGCACTTGGCGCGCCGGATTTTCGGTTATGATGTATACGCTTCTGGCAATTGCTGCTTTCACTTACATGAAGCACGTCAACTACAAACCAGACGCGACCAGAGTCAGCAAACAGTTGACTTTAAAAACAGTTTCCGACATTGCGCATGATCAAAAATTTGATATTGTTCGCAATGATCTCAATGATTTTATCAAGCAAGGAAAAGCATCAGCAAATCTCCAAGCACTGGTTGGAGACAAATATGATTTGAGCAAACCGCTACTTGGTTCCGAAGACCATAAAGAGATCGCCAAGATCGCCCTAAATTCGATTGACAAAGCGAAAGGTTTAACTTTCAACACCATTTACAGCCAGATGTTAGTTCCAATGGCGGTGCGGGAAATGTTGCCGGTTGGAATTACTGGAATTTTCTGCGCAATTATGATTTTCTTAATGATCAGCACTGATACGACTTATATGCATTCATGGGGCAGTATTATTGTTCAAGATCTTATTCTGCCATTTCGCAAAAAAGGTTTTAAGCCTGAAACCCAACTAAAAATGTTACGATGGACTATTGCCGGAGTGGCAATTTTCGCGTTCTTGTTTTCATTCTTCTTTGCGCAGGTCGACTTTATTTTGATGTTTTTTGCAATTACCGGGGCAATCTGGCTTGGCGGCGCGGGGCCTGTCATCCTTTTTGGTCTTTATTGGCGGCGCGGTACCACGGTTGGTGCGTTCGCGGCATTACTCAGCGGTAGTTTTATTGCTGTTGGAGGTATTATTTGTCAGCAAAGTTGGGCCAACTATATTTATCCAGTATTAGTCAATACTGGCTTGAGCGCGAGTGTCAAGAGGATACTTTGGCAAGTTTCATCGCCACTTCATCCGCTGGTAGTTTGGGATGCTACTCCCGATAAGTTTCCGATAAACTCCCAGGAAATATTTTTTATTGCGATGATGGTGGCAATACTACTCTATGTGGTTTTGTCTCTGCTTACCTGCCGCGAAAAGTTTAATATGGACCGGATGCTTCATCGTGGTATCTATCACACTGAAGGAAAAGCTATCCAAAAAACGCCATTCCGCATCAATAAATTGGTCGGAGTTACTTCGCAATATACCCGTGGTGATAGGATTCTTGCTTGGTCGGTGTTTATCTGGTCTTTCGTTTATAACTGTATCATCTGTTTTGTTGTAGTGATTATCTGGAATCTATTTTATCCGTGGCCGAATGAATGGTGGGCATGGTATTTCTATATCAACAGCATTGTGTTAGCAGGCGTCGTTGGAATCGTGACCACTATATGGTTCACAATCGGAGGAACCAAAGATCTTCACCTGTTGTTTAAACGTCTTGAGGGGCGAACCGCCAACGTTTTAGACGATGGCAGAGTAGTTGGTCATGTCTCACTCGCTGATCTAAAATCAGTAGAAAAGGTCGAAGACGACTACCCGATGGAAGAATAGATCTCCAGTCAATCAAGATTATCAGTTGATAAATATTTTAAAGGTCGCAATTGCGGCCTTTTTTTATAATGTCTGTATCTAAAGCTTCTAAATTCGCTCGCGCATAATGCGCGCGCTAATTTAACTCATGATTTTAACTCATGGATTAGATGAAAAATGTGCGTAAATAGTTACGCAAGTTTGCCAATGTCATTGCTCCAGCTATATTAATTTATAAGTATAATAAACCCAATATGAGGAGAAAGACATGAAACTGACAATAAGTCCAAAAATCAAAGCTGAACTCGACCCCGGCTTTGTCCCGGCAGCACTTTGGAACCAAGCTTATCGCAAAGCGGTTAAGGTTTCCGGAAAAGCACAAAAAATTGTAATTGCGCTCAGTCGTCCGAGTGGAACATGTTCCACCTACGAAACTGAAGTATTTCCGCACGAAGGTGAATATCAGGCACTGAATACTAAATATGTCGAACGTATCGTTAAATTTCTGCTTTGGATGAAAGGTGGTTACAAAGTTACCATCGCTGGTTCGCAGGGAATTGCTGACGCTCTAGCTAAAATCTATTCCGCATCCGGACTACGTGCTTTCGATTGTGATATCATGGGTGAACGGATCTATGGACGACCATTCGAAGTCGTTGGCGTGCCATACGAAAACGCGCCAAAGTCTCACGAAATCGAAGTTGCGTTAGGTGGACATACCGACGGTTATCGCATAGGTTTTGACCTCGGCGGTTCCGACCGTAAATGCGCTGCTGTTGCTAACGGCGAAGTAGTTTACACCGATGAAGTACGCTGGGATCCCTATTTTGAAAAAAACCCCGAATATCACCGCAAGGGTATTGTCGACTCAATTAAGCGAGCCGCCGCACATATGCCGCGCATTGACAGCATCGGTGGCAGTTCTGCTGGCGTAATTGTTGAAAATCAGCCGCGAATTGCCTCGCTGTTCCGTGGTGTTAGTCGTGAAGATTTTGATGCCAAAGTAGTGAATATTTTTAAAGACATCGAAAAAGAATTCAATGTTCCGATGATTGTCGCCAACGATGGAGAAGTTACCGCGTTGGCCGCGGCGATGTCGATGAAATGCAGTGGTGTTCTCGGGATTGCACTCGGCACTAGCTTGGCCGCAGGTTACGTCAACGTATCAGGAAATATTACCGATTGGCTCGACGAACTGGCTTTTGCTCCAATTGATTATCGCGAAAACGGCCCGATCGACGAATGGTCAGGTGACGAAGGTTGCGGAGTGCAATTTTTCTCGCAACAAGGTATTGCCCGCCTTGCACCGCTAGCTGGACTAGAATTTCCAGATGAAATGAAATTCCCAGAACGGCTAGTTGAAGTTCAGAAATTGATGGAACAAAATGACGAACGCGCAGCAGCGATTTTCCGCACAATCGGAGTCTGCTTCGGCTACTCCATCGCGCATTATGCGGATTTCTATGATCTACACAATCTGTTGATTCTTGGACGCGTTACCTCGGGAGAAGGCGGTGAAATCATCTTGAAAGAAGCTGAAGCGACCCTTAAAGCGGAATTCCCAGAATTAGCCAAACAGATTAAATTTCGCATTCCAGATGAAACATTTAAACGGCACGGCCAAGCTGTCGTTGCCGCTAGTTTACCTCTACTCAAATAAAGGAGCCTGTGACATGAAAACATTAATTAAAAACGCTCATATAATTTCTCCAGATATCGAGATTATCAACGGTGCAATATTACTCGAAGGGACGACAATTTCTGGCGTTTTCTTGGAGGGTGAGAAGTTACCAAATGCAGATAAAAACTTTGATGCTGCAGGCAAAATAGTGGCTCCAGGTTTTATTGATGTTCATGTCCACGGCCGTTCTGGTTGCGATTTCTGCGATGGGACGCCGAAAGCGATCTCTACTATCGCTAACGACAAACTGAAGGAAGGAGTAACATCCTTCCTCGGCACAACTCTCACGATTGCGGAAGAACAACTTGCCACTGCCATCGGTTGCGCTGCTGATTACATGAGAAACCCAACTGGTGCTAAGATTGCGGGGATTCATCTCGAAGGTCCCTTTATTAATCCAAAGTGTCTTGGTGCACAAAATCCTGATTTTGTGCAGTTGCCAAATATCGGATTGGTCAAGCGTCTGAACGCAATTTATCCAGTAAAAAAAGTCACCTACGCCATTGAAATGGAGGGTGCATTGCCATTTACCCGTGAACTCATAGCGATGGGAATTACGCCATCTACCACTCACACTGCGGCCTGTTATGCCGATTATGAAAAAGTGTCCAAACTTGGACTGAAAAATCTTTCACATTTTTGCAATCAAATGACCCCACTTCATCATCGCGACATCGGCATGGTGGGTGCCGGACTTCTGCATGACGAAGCTTTCATTGAGTTGATCTGCGATAAACTACATATTTGTCCAGAAATGATCAAACTGGTGTTCAAAGTAAAATCTTCAGAACGGATACAATTGATAACCGATGCGATGCGCGCCGCTGGCATGAGCGATGGCGAATATGATTTGGGTGGACTAAATGTCACGGTCAAAGATGGCGCTGCGCGACTGGAAAATGGTGCTTTAGCTGGCAGTACGTTGTTATATTACCATGGACTGAAGAATGTCCGTGAAATCACTGGCAAACCTTTGACAGAGTTAATCAAAGCGACTTCATGGAATCAAACCCAGACTTTGAATTTAGGAAAACTCGGAAAAATAGAAGCCGGATTCACCGCTGACATCGTAGTCTTAAATGACGATTTCTCGCCTACAGCAGTCTTTGTGGATGGCCTTCAAAAGCTTTAAAAGCTTCATTTAAAATTTTTCAACGAGGTCTTTGGCTCGGATTTTAGGAACGTGTAAACGGCCTTTTTCATCAAGATAATATTTGATGTTTTCGCCTTCGGCAACATCTTCCGCAATCGGATATTCATCCGGATAGCCGATGGCAACGAGAAAGATGACTTGACGATTATTAGGCATTGCCAGTAGTTCATTAACTTTAATACGATCAAATGCACCGATCCAGCAAGTGCCAAGCCCTTTCCCGTGCGCTGCCAGCATTAGCGACTGAATTGCCGCGCCAGCATCGGCCAACACAGAATCTACCTTAGCTGATGGAGCAGTAACTGCGATAAAACATTTCGGCGCGCTCTCATTCCATACCGGCGTGCGAAGTGGCTTGATATAAGCAGCCCAAGCAACATGGTCAAAAACCGATTTCACCAATGAATCACTTTGTATAACGATATAGCGCAGTTGTTGTCCATTGGCCCCACTGGCCGCGAAGCGTGCCAAGTCGATGATCTCGTCTAAAATTTTTTCGGGCACTTCGCGTTGTTTATAGCGCCTAATGGAACGGCGGTTGGTTAATGCATCCTTCAGTTTCATAATTCAATCTCCTGCGGTTAAATGTTACAGTCCAATCGGCATAATTGATGCTTTTAAATTAGCGCGCGCATTATGCGCGCGTGAATTTCATTTTAAAACTTCCAGCGCTGTATTGACGTTACCAAATGGCGCACTAACTTGGACGCCTTGAATGGCGTCACGAATCTTTGCGATATTTTCTCGAGCGATCTCTATCCCAGCAAAACGTTGCTCTTCTTTGTTATCGGCCCGAGCCATGCGCGCCATAACTTCATCGGGAACTACTACGCCTGGAACTTCATTTTTCATAAATTCAGCATTACGGTAACTGGCCAATGGCCAAATTCCAGCAATTACGGGAACCTTTAAATCGGCCATTTTTTCAAGCATTTTTAAAAGCGGCTCAGCAGAAAACACCGGTTGAGTGATAATGAATTCTGCGCCTGCATCAACTTTTTCGCGCAAACGTCGTAATTCTCGATCCATATCAAGCGAGTTCGGGTCTGCACCAGCTCCGCCGCAGAATGAAGTTGGTTGACCAATTGGTTTTCCACCAATATCCACACCCTGATTGAGCCGTGATTGAACCTTTAGAATGCCGATAGAATCAACATCAAAAACTGCCGAAGCAAAAGGGTAATCTCCTAGTTTTGGCGGGTCACCAGTTATAAATAAAATATTATTGATTTTTTTACAGGCGCAACCCAATAATTCCGCTTGCATACCAATTAGATTTTTATCGCGACAGCAAAAATGTAAAATAGTTTCTAGACCTGCTTTTTCTTGAATTTCAATCGCCATGACCAAAGGAGAAATTCGCGAACTAGCGCGCGGCCCATCAGGGATATTCATCGCATCGATACCGGCTTCACGGCATTGAATGGCTTTTTCAATAATCAGCTGTAAATCGTAACCGCGTGGTGGCGTGACTTCAACCGTAGTAATCCATTCTCCTCCAGCCAGCTTAGCGCCCAATTTCGAACGCTGCGCTAACGGTACCGCTTCCAGTAACGGAATTTCAGCTTCAATAACCTCAATCCGAGGGCTCACTAAATTTTTCGACAAGGGACGAATACTGCGCGCAATATCTCGAATGTGCTCCGGTCCAGTGCCACAGCAGCCGCCAACACCATGAGCGCCAAGATTAACATAACGCACTGCGTAGGTTGTTAGATACTCTGGACTGCACATATAAATCATGCGATTATCAACGCTCTTCGGCATACCGGCGTTGGGTTGTACGATTATCGGATATGGACATAACGGCAAAAGAGATTCTAGTGCAGTCAACATCCCTTCCGCGCCAGTTCCACAATTCAAACCGACAGCAGTAGGCTGATGCGGGTTTTTTTGAATTTTGGACATTATATTTGCCCAAAAATTTTCAGCGGGGTTATGTTCATGGGCCCCAGTCAAGCTGATCATATAGGCCAAATCAGGAAAAGCGGAGATCGCTACTAAAGCGTCAATCACCGATTGTTCGGTTGATAACGATTCTAGAACTATAAAATCGACACCTGCTTTGTCAAGCGCTCCAATTTGTTCTTGAATTATTTCTTGTGCTATTTTGTCCGAAAGCGGATGACCGTATGAACTTTCACCAATTTGCCCAACCGAACCTCCAACGATATTTTGTTCACCACAACATTGTCGAGCGAGTTCGACGGCAGCCTGATTGATCTCAAAAACTTTGTCAGCAAGTCCAAAACGCCGTAATTTATTGCGATTTGCGCCATAAGTATTGGTAGTGAGCACATCCGCACCGGCATCAACGTAACCCTGATGAATCTCTTTTATCTGATCAGGATTAGTTAACACCAATCCTTCATATGAGGTATTAACGAAGAAATCCCGCTTATATAACTCTGTCCCGATGGCGCCATCAAAAATAACAATCTGCTTGTCTAATTTTTCTTTTAATAAATTCGGCATTAATAACTTTTCCTATTGTGCAGTATAATTCGGCGCATCTTTTAGCATAGTGACGTCGTGCGGATGCGCTTCACGCAGTGCAGCATTGGATACTCTTACCATTTTGGCTTTAGCTTGAAATTCGTCGAGTGTGCGAGCGCCACAATAACCGAAAGAATAGCGCAAGCCTCCAACAAATTGGAAAATAACATCAGCCACTGGTCCACGATAAGGTACTAACCCTTCAATGCCCTGCGGAACTAATTTCTTTTCATCGTCAACATCGACTTGGCCATAACGTTCACGTGACGCTTCGGCCGTTTTCATAGCTTCAAGGCTACCCATACCGCGATAAAAGACGTAACGACGTCCGTGATGGAGTGTGACCTCGCCGGTGCTTTCCATTGTTCCTGCCAGTGCTGAACCCATCATTACGCACGAACCGCCTACCGCCAACGCCTTTGCAACATCCCCAGACTGCTTGATTCCTCCGTCTGCTATGACCGGAACCTCATGACCAACCGCTTTAGCAACAGCATAGACCGCAGATAACTGTGGAACACCGACTCCAGCAACGACGCGCGTAGTGCAGATAGAACCTGGCCCAATACCGACCTTGATTGCATCGGCTCCGGCTTTCAACAAAGTCTTGGCTCCTTCTGCTGTTGCCACATTCCCAGCTACAATATCAACCTTATCGCCGTAATTTCTTTTAAATATTTTTAACGTTTCAACCACATTCTTGCTATCACCATGAGCGGTATCCAACACCATGACGTCAACGCCCGCGTTAACTAAAGCTTCCGCGCGTTCTTCATCATAAGGCCCAATGCCTGCGGCGACACGAAGTTGGTGCTGCGGGTCACGATTATAATCGGGTTCTTCATTGTCAATCAACGTACGGACGTCTTGAAAACTGTATAACCCAGTCAAAACACCATTTTTATCAACCATTGGTAGTTTGCCTACTTTATTTTCTATCATAATGCGATAGGCTTGAGGCATTGAAGTTCCTGATTTAGCCGTAACTGGGTTAGCGGTCATTACGTCTTTAATTTTGACACTGTAATCAGTTAAAAATTTTATGTCGCGCGCTGTCACCATTCCAACCAAACGTCGCTGTTCGTCCACAATCGGAAATCCCGAAAAGGAATAGCGCCGCTCCTGTTTGATATCGAGCATTTCGGCCACCGTTTGATCTGACCTGAAAGTTGCCGGAGTATTGATAATGCCGTTAAGATAATGTTTGACCATCCGAACCTCTTCAGCTTGCTGCTCGATTGAAAGGTTTTTATGGATAACACCAATACCTCCAAGACGCGCCATCGCGATAGCCATCCCGCTTTCCGTGACAGTATCCATTGCCGCACTGACAAATGGAATATTCATTCGGACATTACGAGTAAATTGGGTTTTTAATTCTACTTCGGTCGGGGCAAAATCTGCATACTGGGTAATTAACGAAATATCATCGAAGGTAAGACCTTCAAATTTAAAATTACTCATGAAATCATCAAGATAATTATTCATAGTGGAATATCCTTGCTAGCAAAATGTTAAAAGTTACACGTTGCGAATCAATATAAACGCAGAAACGCCCGAACGCAACCGGAGAAACAGCCAAATAATATTATTTGCACTCGCTATTTTTAGAAACTTCATTTGCGCAAGAGGATTTTTAGTATATGTTATTCCATTGTGTTGCAATAATGACGACTGACAATTCTTGAATTAAATTAATTTTTATAAATTAAGGAGCTGTATCATGAAAAAAATGTTAACTGGAATTATGCTGGTGGCGGGACTGCTGTGCGGTCTTGTCTTTTCCGCGTCTGCCAATGCCGATCAAATTATTAATTGGATGAAAGGGCCGAGGAAAGATATTAAAACCATTATTATCGTATCCAACTACAAAAAAAGTCGCTTGATGGCTGATTTGATTCAAAATGAATCTCGGCAACCATACCTGCTACTACCGGCAAAGGGGCAAAAGAATATTTATTTCTGCCCAGTCAACTCCAAACGCCCAGCACTACAGATTTCTAACGATAAGGTTGGACGTTTTATCAGTTTTGCCAATCCTAACAAAGTGATTGTTATCGGCGACGAAGCCTATGTCCCTAGAAAATATCTTGCACAAATTGATAAAAAAATTCCAATTATTATAATCCCAGTAACAGACTGGAGTAAAGCTGCCGTAGCAATTGGCGAATTGATGAATCTGCCTAATTTGGCTTCTGATTATTCCAGACTCAAGGAAAAAATGGACCAAGGCTTTTACCGTCCATCTGATCAAGCTCCAAGTAGTTACCCAGTTGAAACCATAACTTCGGAAGACATTGTACTCCCTGCGGGAGTCTCAGATATGGCTGAACAACCGGCACAAACGGTTGCCACAGATAGCGAAAATGACAATGAAGGAAGCGAAGTACCGGCGGATAAAGACACCTTACGCAAGGAAGTATCGGTTCAGGAGGCCAATGATGTTGCTACTGTGTCGAAAGATGATAAAACTGTCAAAGAACCCGTAGTCATCCCGAGTGAGCCAGTAGCGGAGCCTGAAGCCGTCGAAGAAAAATAAGATTCGCTTACACAGGATAAAATGTTTAATTTTTTTCATATTGCCAAAAATACATTTCGTGAATCCATTCGCGAGCCGATTTTTTTCATTCTTCTAATTACAGCATTGGTATTGATCGGCCATTTCCCATCGGTTTCATTATTTGTATTTTCAGAACAACTCAAGTTGGTAGTTGACAGCTCTATGGCGACATCAATGGTATTTGGACTATTTGCGGCAATTCTCTGTGTTGGCCATACCGTTTCACGTGAAATGCGTAATGGTACAGTATTGTTGCTAATGTCCAAGCCAGTTGACCGCTGGAGCTTTATAATGGCCAAGATTTGCGGTACCACTCTCGCTTCTGTTTTATTCATTCTTCTCTGCAATATTGCGACGATAATTTCAGTTTATATCGCCAAGGATCAATTTCGTTTTGATATGACGATCTACTTTGCCTATTTTGGGGTGTTGATAGCGTGTTCGTTGCTTGGTATGATAATGAATTATCTGAAAGCTATGCCCTTCCCGTCGGTAAGTTTTTTTGCTCTATTAGTGCTTTTGCCTTTACTGCTGCTCGGTGTTTATCTATTTGCAGAACACCCAGAAATGAGCTTGGTAAACCTTGGCAAAGCATTATTCCTGCTCTTCTTCTCTATTATTATGATGTCAACCGTGTCAGTCGTTTTTTCTACACGCTTGGATGTCGTGCCAAACTTAGTGATTTGTTCGCTTATCTTCTTTTTGGGGTTGCTTTCAAATTACTTATTTCAAGGTAATACTTCTGGAGTATCCTTCTTCGCTCTGCTTTCATATGTCTGTTACGCACTATTACCAAACTGGCAATTTTTTTGGATGGCTGATGCCTTAGCTGGCAATCAAATTATTCCTGCATCTTATCTCATTTGGAGTGGCGTTTACACTGTATTTTATACCATTTTATGCAGTATTTGGGCTGTAACGCTGTTTATGAGCTGCGAACTTGCCAAAGATTCCAGATAAAAAATGCCGTTACTGGAAGTTAATAACCTTAAAGTCTGGTATCCGATAAAGGCCGGCTGGTTCTCTCCCACAAAATATGTCCGCGCTGTTGATGACGTTTCATTTACCTTAGAAAAAGGTGAAACCCTCGGCTTAGTCGGCGAAAGCGGTTGTGGCAAAAGTACTCTTGGACGCGCTTTAGTGCGTTTGGAAAAACCCAGTGCTGGCAGCTTTAGTCTTGATAATGTCGAGGCAGCAACTTTAACCGGCAGTGCATTGCGACGCGCACGCAAAAATTTCCAGATGATTTTTCAGGATCCGTATGGATCCCTTAATCCCCGTATGACGATTTTTCGCGCACTCGATGAAGTTTTACGTTTGCACTCAAAACTAGATCGCAATCAACGTCTAGAACGGGTTGCTGAACTTCTAGAAATGGTGGGAATGGATGCCACACAGATGTATCGCTATCCACATCAATTTAGTGGAGGACAACGCCAGCGTATTGGAATTGCTAGAGCGTTGGCGGTTGAGCCAAAATTCATTATTGCCGACGAACCAGTTTCCGCGCTAGACGTGAGTGTTCAGGCACAAATCATCAATCTTTTACGTGCTGTTCAAGAAAAAACAGGGGTGTCTTTTTTATTTATTGCCCACGATTTAGCGGTGGTGGAACATATCAGCCGCCGCATTATGGTGATGTATTTAGGGAAAATCGTAGAGAGTGGTCCTTCGCGCACTTTATGCTCTACTCCGCTCCATCCATATACGAGAGCTTTGTTATCCGCGGTCCCAACCATTGATAATACAGGACGGAAAAGAATAATTTTATCAGGCGACGTTCCATCACCAATCTGTCCACCACCAGGCTGTCCATTTCATCCACGTTGCCCACTGGCTACAGCCGAGTGCTTACAGAATATGCCGTCACTGGAAGCGCGCCACGGAGACTCTGAACATCTTAGTGCTTGTTTCCACAGCGGACAGATTTCAAAATAATTCATCACCTGATATATTCAGTATATTGGTTATGCGAGCGATACGGTAGAGAACTATCGGGCACGACGCATATCTTTAAACATCGCACTGCGTAATGCGCGCGTCTCTGGGCTGGAGTTATCCAAACGGCTTTTAGCACGTTGTTCTGGAGTACGGTTGCGCCATGCTGACCGAGAAGAACGTTCAGTATTAGCTGAGCCACTTGGACTGGCTGAAGAACTACTTTGATTTGCTGAGCGATTCCGCGCTATCTCCACACGCCGTTTTTCCATCCCTTTTTGGCGCTCTTTAATGAAAGCTCTACGCTCTTCAGGTGTTTTGGCAAAATACGCCAACAAATGTTCTTTCATCATTTTCTCGCGTAAATCCTGAGTGTTTTCTTGTAGATTTTGGCGTTGTGATTCAGTCAAAACGGGACGTTCGCCACCCCCTCCCCAACGCTGACGATTTTCCGATAAATATTTACGTTGGACATCTTCTGGTAAACGTTTAAAACCAGACGACGCCATAAATTCAACCCGTTGTTGCACTGTAGCACCTTCCTTGGGAAGCTTTGGAGCGGATCGAAATATTAAATATGCTCCATAAGACACTGCCAGCACGACCAATACAGCACCAATTATTTTTAACGATTTATTTCTATTCCAGATCATAATTATATTCTCCCGATTAAATTTCAGTTACCCGAAAATCACCCCAGAGGCAATTCCGTGAAGCTTTGGAGGTTGGTGGATTGTGAAACGGCTCATAATCGGTCATTACCAAAATACTGGTTGTATTCCCGCCCATGCGATGCCCTTTTAAGGTTGAACCACTTAAATGAGATTGATATTCATAACTGGTAGTTTCAGTTTCAAAATATGATTTAGAGGGATTGCTTTTCGATTTCGACAAGCCAGCAATGTCAGCAGGGCATTTAAAAATATTTTTGCTGTCGCCATAAGCTGCTAAGGCCTCAGTGACTGGCGGATCAGGATCAACGTTAAGTGATGGCATCTGACTAGCGAACGGCATCATTTTCCAGTCTACAAGATAGCCGCTGAACATTAGACCTATTTGGTGCAAATTGCTTTTACAGCTAGTACTAAGCGCCTTTTTTCTGACTTTGCTCATTGCAGGCAAAACCAGCGCCGCCAAAAGAGCAATAATTGAAATCACAATCAATAATTCCAGAAGTGTAAATTTTTTGTTTTTTTTCACGTTGATTTTTCCTTTCTTTTTAAGTTGTTAGCAATACAACGACTGACCGCGAACAATATTGTTAATATTTCACGAAAAATATTTTTAGCCCAAAAGCCTCAAAAGCTCGTTAATCTATAAAAAGGCATATCTAAAAACATAGTTATAGGAGCGAGCTAGTGCTTGGGAAGCAACTCGCTAGGCCACTCCAAATTAGCGTAATGTTAAATTGAGTATTAATACGTCCAAGAATACGCAGAAAATATATCTTATTGCAATCCGCCAGCCGGCATAAGCCTAAATATTAAAGAAAAACCAGAAAAGTCCTTAAGCAGATTTGAATTTTCCCGAACTTCTAGTATTTTAACGGTCTTGCTTGATAAGCGAGTGTAGCTCAGTGGTAGAGCGTCACGTTGCCAACGTGAATGTCGTGGGTTCAACTCCCATCACTCGCTCCAATTTTAAAGTATCGCTCAATAAGCGAGTGTAGCTCAGTGGTAGAGCGTCACGTTGCCAACGTGAATGTCGTGGGTTCAACTCCCATCACTCGCTCCATTATGTAGGTTTAACGCAGACTCAATTCTTGGTTAAACTTCACCGATTCGTTGTCCGTTTTATTTGGTTCCGCTGAGTTCTCGATAGACCGATCAGAATGAAATAAACGGCATACCATTTCGCCAGCAAATAACTCGTCATTTATTTTGGTTCGACCATAGTCGCGTTGGCGATCAATGATAAATAGTACTGGATTTTCCGAGGAAATTACTTTTACGGTAATTTGCGTTGGCGAATTTTCAGGTAAAACATAAGTATGACTAGTTAATCCAGGCCGAGTAAACACAAAATCGTATATCTGACCGTTAAGTGAAATCATCGCGCTTCCCGCATCTTCAGAGGCTAGCGTGATTTCTGCTTCGCGATATTTTGGGTTTTTAGACGCTGTATCGGCAAATTGTTTAGTTACAGACATCCCTAGTTTGAACTCTATAAACTCCCAGCCGCCAAAAGTCATCGGGCCATTATCCAAATACATCATACGACCTGGAGCAATCTGAACTCTAACACCATCAGGCCGCACCCAACCCACAATGATTGATTCCAAGTTTGAACGATACAAATCATACGCGCTGAAGCTGATGAAAACACCAGAAATTAAAGCACTACCCCCAATTATCAAAACACTCCTTTGTCGATAACATTCCCAGAACCAAACCAGAAATATTCCCGCAAATATTGCAAGCACGGGAATTATGGGAACTCGAAAACGAGCCAAAATATAAAACAAAGCAGTCGCTCCCCAGAAAGCCATAATCATGTAAATAGGGAGTAACAAATCCCAACGGCTTCTCTTCCTAATGACTTTAATCAACGAAACAAGCATTCCTGCGATCGCTAAAGCGACAATCACCCCAGTTGGCATGATTGACCCGACAAACCTGAAAATCGTGCTCTGTCGACCTTCAAACGCCAAAGAAACATTGTTGGGAATCTCCCGGTAATCCCAAAACAGCAGAAGTTTTCGAAACGTCAATTCTAACACTGCGCCTGGTTCTTCGTAGAACCATTGCCAAATACGTCTAGGAACCGAGACTGTGGACACCTCTGCCATCCAAGCCGACCATGTCGGAGGATATTCCATTGGCCCAGCAGGCAATCCTGGGTCACGTCCTCCTGGCGGTGCCTCTGGCGTATTACCAAGAGCCAAAACGGTACCACCGGCCGTTGACGGCCCGGTTAACTCTCCACGGAGTTGCGAATTGCGAATCATAAACGGCAATTGCGGCAGAACACTCAACATCGTGAAAAAGACAACTACGCAGAATCCATATAAAACCTTGTATCGGATTTTACCTTTATGCGGCATTAGTGAATAAACTGCCGCCACCAAAAGACCAGGGAGAAAAAACCAACTATTCCCTCGAGTCAGTATCGAACACCCTAACGCGACAGCACAAAGAGACCAATCGAGTTTATCTCGACGTTCAATAGCGCGAAGCGCCAAATATAAAATTAAAATAACCCAAAAACTCTGTAAGATTTCAATTAATAAATACGGGGTGTACAAAATTAACATCTGCGATAAGCCTGCTAATATTGCGCTGACAATTCCGGCAGAACGATTCCAGAGCCGAGAACCACACAAGCCAGTTAAAAGTACGGTAACACCACCAAGCAAAGCCTGGATAACGATAACGCTAAAAATCGAATCCCCTAAGAGCCACCGAATTAACGGCAAAAAAATCGCGTAATAAAACGGTTGATAATAAAACTCATCTCTAAAGGCTCCAGCGACGATACGTCCGGAAATTTCCCAGTAAGTGGCCATGTCAGTCTGCATTGACGGCACGACTACGCTATTGAGTCCATTATTGGCAAAAGCCAACTCAAAGCCAACCAGCAAGCGCAATAGCAAGGCAACAATCGCAATTAATCCGAGGCAAAGATGAAATTTTCTATTCATTATAAAATTTAGGAGACAGTTTGCTGTATGCGCAAACCGCCTCCCTGATTAGGGTTGTAGTTAATTCTAAATCTCCATCAACTCTGTTTCTTTAGACTCAATATCTTTGTCAATTGCTTTCGTATAATCATCAGTCAGTTTCTGAATATTGTCAAGCATTTCTTTCAGGCCGTCTTCAGTAAGCTCATTGTTTTTCTCCCCTTTTTTGGCGATATCATTGGCATCACGACGAGCATTCCGAATGGCTATTTTTGCATCTTCGCCACGCGCTTTAACTTGTTTTGAGAGCGCCACGCGGCGTTCAGTGCTCAACTCTGGCATCGGTAAACGAATTACACGTCCATCATTGACCGGCGAAATACCCAGTGGTGAGGAAATGATAGCTTTTTCAATTGGGCCGAGAGCGTTACGGTCCCACGGCTGAATTACGATGCTCTTAGAGTCTGGTGTCGTGATTCCAGCCACCTCTTTCATCCGGACATTGCTACCGTAATAATCAACCTGAATGCTTTCAACTAGTGCCGGCGAAGCTTTGCCAGTACGAATGCCACTAAAATCGCGGACCATTGCCTCACTCGCTTTCATCATAGCTTCTTCAGTTTCTTCCAATAAATTCTCGATTTTCATAATATAACCTCTTAGTTCGATGTTTTTAAATCATGACTTGAATGTAAAACAGTTCCTCAAAAAATCAACCTTCCGAAAACGTTTTTGAGCGAAAAAAGCTTATCGTAAGAAAGGTTTACAACTACTATTTATCTTCCTATGATAGATTAAATTCTTTAATTTTCCGTATTAGTGTGCGCCGACTGATTCCCAGCTTGACAGCAGCATGGGTGCGATTGTCGTTACATTCGCGCAAAGCAGCCATAATTAATAATTTCTCATTACTTCCAAGATCTAGCGTAACTGGGGAATTCATATTGCGGGAGATTAACGCTTGCTGGTTACGAACATTAACCGGCACATTCTCAAGTTCCAGAACTGGTTTTTGTGCTAAGACTACCATCTGTTCCACGCAATTGCGTAGCTCTCGTATATTACCTGGCCACGAATAGGCACAAATGATTTCGAGTGCATCATTGGAGATCCCTTCAATAGATTTATTATTAAATTCGGCAAATTCGTCGAGGAAATACTTCACTAAGATTGGGATATCTTCCAATCGCTCGCGCAATGGTGGCATTTCAATAGTAATTACATCTAGACGGTAAAACAGATCCTCACGGAACTTGCCTTCCTCGACCAATAATTTTAAATCACGGTTAGTTGCTGAAATTAATCGCGTGTCAGTGAATATTGGTTCTTCGCCTCCGACGCGTTCAAAAGTGCGCGTTTCCAATACCCGCAATAACTTAACCTGCACCAATTGATCTATTTCACCGATTTCATCAAGAAACAAAGTCCCGGCATCAGCCAATTCAAAGCGCCCTTTCTTTTGTTCTACTGCTCCAGTAAACGAACCACGTTCGTGTCCAAATAGTTCACTTTCCAACAATGTCGCTGGCAAAGCCGCGCAATTTACTGGAACAAACGTCCCAGTGCGCTCGCTTAACTTATGGATGGCGCGCGCGATGACCTCTTTTCCAGTGCCGCTTTCGCCGGTAATCATGATGGTGGAACGGGTTTTTGCAACCTGGGTTACCATATTCATGATTTTCTGCATTTGTGGAGATTTAGCGACAATATTTTCAAGCTCAAAATTGGAACTTAAACGTTTTTTAAGGCGCCTGTTTTCATCCTTCAACGTGTGGGTTTCCAACGCCTTATTGATAGTATGGTCTAGTTGTTCCAGATTAATTGGTTTGGTTACAAAGTCAGTAGCACCACGTTTTATTGCAGCGATTGCATTTTCCACCGAACCATAAGCAGTAAAGACAATACATGGCGGTGGAGGTACTTTTTTCAGTGCTGCATCAATTACCGTCATGCCGTCAGCCCCAGGCATATTCAAATCAGTCAACAACAGGTCGTAATTGTTACGCTTGAGAAGATTTATAGCTCGTTCGCCATCTTCTACTGTGGTCACTTGATATTTTCTCCGAAAAAAACGCTCCAGAGCTTCGCGAGTGTGTCGTTCGTCATCAGCGATTAAAATTGATTTTTTACTGTTGGTCTTCATAGGTTAAGCCTCCCACATTTTAGCGAATTCATGAATATCTTCAACCGAACCAGAAGGGATCTCTAGGACGAATAATCTTACGCCAGCATCACGGCAACTGCGCACAAAACGCGGTAAATCCATTTGGTTCGGAGTACGTAGTGGCAAATGCCCGTCCGCCCATTGTTCAAACGGTGTTTCCATAGTAAACGGCGAGGCATGAAGATGAACCATTTCAACTAATCCAGAAGCAGCGTAAATTGCGGTCTCGTTATGAAAATCACGATTGAAAAGATAACTGGTGATCCACAAATGTCCGGTATCCAAGCAAATCGGATGTTCTAAAGAAACTACATTTTCAGACAGCATATTCCCCATTCCGTACGACGGAAAATCATTCTCGATACAGAAGTTTAAATCGGGATAATTTGTCCGCATCAAACTCAAATTTTTGTGCAAAATACCAAATCGTTCAGCAAACTCAATTTCCCCTGTAAAGTCTCGATTCAAGGTCGAGCCCGGTCGTGCCGCCAATTCGGGACGAAATCCAACCATCATTGCTTCTGTAAAGGATTTTTCTCGGTTAAACGCCGGAGTCGGTATATCCGACATACGGAATCCGTGAAAAACAGCATCGGTAATATTATAGCGCCGCATCAGTGAAGCCGTCCTCCCCAATTCACGCGACTCAAGTGCAGTCTCAGATTGGGCCAAATTAAGGCTATATGCCGTCAAAAGTGGAGCGTGTGCACTTAATGGCGCGCCCAATTCGACACAGCGCTCAATTTCAATTTTCGACGCTGAATTATGAAGTTGAATACCAAATTCGAATCCATAATGCTCGGCAGCAACGACACATTCATCAAAAACTGCTTTGTAATTAACTCCTCCGAATGGGGCAGAGGACAAATGCAGACGTAATTTATCACTCATCTCCTTTCTCCTCCTCATCGCCATTCGGTGGATTGGGTAGAATATGAAGTCGTCGCCCAATACGCGGAAAACGCAACAAAATAGAAGTACCCTTACCTTCGCGAGTTTGTAGCGAGATTGAGGCGCCGTGTTCGCGCATCACACGGTTGACAATCATCATGCCGATGCCCGAACCGTGAGGTTTAGTGGTGTGATATGGAAGAAATAACTTTCCAAGCTCACTGGCACTAATGCCATGCCCCGTATCTGCAAATTCTAAAGTTACAAAATCATCACTGTAATCATAGCTTACTCGCAGCGTACCGCCTTCAGGCATAGCCTGAATAGCGTTTTTAATTATATTGTAAAATGTCTGCTTTAATTGTGCGGTGTCGCCAGCAATCACGGGAATAGCCTCGGAATGCTCCAAATTAATGTTGACACTACGATTTTCAATTTCCTGGCTCATGAAGAGCAAAGTTTCTTGAACTATAATTTTAAGGTCAACTGGCATCATCTGAGGCTTACCGGGGCGAATGGCGTGCAAGAATTGATTAATAATATTATCAAGACGTTCAACCTCACTACGCGCAACGCCAGCCATTTCAATAGCATCGGCACGGTTAAAATCATCTCCAGATTCAATCAGCTCCTGTTGCAATAATTGTAAATTAAGGTACAAACTATTCAACGGATTTCCGATTTCATGCGCGACTTCGGTCGCGAGCATTGATATCGCGCGGTCAGTTTCCGCCTCCATCTCTCTTATTTTATTGGTGCGTGATTCGGTGATATCGCGTAGGATCACCGTGCCCAGTCCATCCTCAGCACCGTGCGGCATCAGACAAAAATGGACGTAGCGATGAACTGGATAAAGTATCTCGACTTCTTGGCTAGACAAACGTACCCACTCATCCTCATCAAGTTCCATGATTCGGCGCCAATCAACGTTTTGTAGGAATTGCGATAAACGTATCTTATCCAAGTTTTTGGGTAGTCCCAAAATTTCAGTCGCGGCATGGTTGTGGTAAACAATGCGAAGCTGGCGGTCAATAACCAAAATCCCTTCCTGCATGGCGTCCAATAACGAATCAAGGAAACCTTTTTCATGATAAATTTTAAGCAAGAACGACTGTAAGTTTCTTGAGTCCAATGAATCAACTCGTTCAATCAGACGTTCAATAAAACTAGATTTTGACATGATACTATTCTCCCATTTGGCACATGGGTCAATTTGGCACATCAAGACACGATTTTCAAGTAAAAGTCTACAAATAGATATAAACTCAAAAGTCATTTCGAGGTTTTAGAAAAGTGGGATACCAAATAATCTGAAAGCCTTAAAAAACAAGCCTCTTACTCCCGCTCAATAAAATCATTACGCTGATAATGATCTTTTTCGTGGCGATGCACTTCACGTTGAATGCTTAAAGCCAGCCAGCATATGGATACTATGCTGGCTTATAAGCCTTAGCGGCTGCTTCAAAACAGCGCGCTAAGGATTTTAGGGTAAGACTCAAATATATTTACTTTGAATTTCTTTAGTCTTCCTTAGAAGTGCCATCCGGTGCAGTTTTATCGAGCTCAATACGCTCTTCTGCTTCAGCAACTACTGCCAAATCAGCCAAGCTTACATGGCCTTCGACCCGACCATCATCCAAGACATTGGGGCCGCCGACTCGTGCGTCTAATCGTTGATATAAGCGGATCAGATCACGCGTACCGCAGATGCCGAACCAGAAAACGGTGACAACCGCATTTAACCCCATAACATAGATATAATCGATCCAGAACCAGTTAGCCCACCAATGTTTTGGCCACGGTGAGATCAGGTTCCAGACGATGAATCCTACGAACACAATACCGAATCGGAAGATAAAACTCCAGGCAAAAACACTCCAAGCCAAAATTTTATCCCCACGGGTATAATTTTCCTGGATACCCAAAATCTTAGACCATGCCCATTTTGTTTTGACATAACGTGGCCCGTCTCCGGTATGATAGATTCCGCGATGAAACAGTCGATCCATATTAAAGGGTTTTTTACAGGTCAGCAATGAGACTGAAACATAGAGCACAACAGAAATAACCAGTGCAAGAAAATAGATTTCTTGTGAATTAACTGGAAAATTCATGGCAGTAACGCGCCAGACGATAATGGGTTCGAAAGGGCCCGAGAGCGTTTTGAAAACATTCGAAGTTGCTTCTACTAAATTATTGCGTTCGAGCCAAGGATAAAGCGATCCAGCCCAAAAATGTTGTGCTAAAATCCCTGCTGTCGCAATGGATGATCCTATAGACAAAGCAGCCCAAGCGCCAGCAGTCGTACCGCGTCTCCAGTAAAGCCCAAAGACAATAACTGCCCCAGCGCCACCAAGCCATATCGCCCCAGTAATGGCGAAAAACATCATAATGTAGTCTACCTGTGCAAAGATGCTACTAAATACAAAAGCAAACATAGCGACACAAGCTATAGTCACGCGCAGAGCAGTTAGATGCGTTTTGGGCGACTTAAACGCCTTCCCACGTATCGGCAAAATCACGTCCTGAACAATAATACTACCCCAGCTATGCATATAAGTAGTATCAGTACTGATCATCAAGAAAATTGCAATTGCGCAGAGCACGCCAGTAACTCCAACTGGCAACATATAGCGCAAAGTGAGTGGAACGCGCATCTGATTGTGAATAGTCATCATACTTTTGTGTGAACCAGGGTCTTCCTCTTTAAGCGTCGCTAGCCGTTCGTCCACTTCTATCGCGGACAAATTATTAGTATCCCACTTAATTAATCCTTTTCGTCGTAAAGCGTGAATGTCAGACATGTTGGTATCACTACGTTTAAGCGCATGGGCTGCAAAATTATCCTCGCCAAGTAGCGAAATCTCGTTCAACAATTTAGCTTGTTTGGGTGAACTTTTATCTAATTTTTCACGTGCTGCCGAACTCCGCGCAGCTTCGGTCAGAGTTATTTCTCCAGAGTATTCAGGAGACATCTCCGTCATGGCCGTTTGTACCAATTCTTGACGGATAGGAATAAGTTTATCGATGAAATTCGGGCTGTGCCAGATGGTGAAAGCGCCGATGGCCAATAATGGATAAAGCATAATATTAAAAGCTGAACGCCAAGTCCCGAGCATCTGCCCCATTTTCTGTTCGTGTGCGTTCAGTGCGGCCGCATTATAACCTTGCGTGCCGGACCATGCCATGCGATTAAATACACTACCGATAATACCAACAAAGACGTAAAAGAGGTTAAACGTTCGAAGTTTGCTGACGTCGAACGGATTAAGCATACTCATTCCGGGTTCGCGATCTAACAACGCAGGCGCCATGTCATCAAACCAGGAAAAACGCATCAGGATTGCGATAACGACAATTGCCATCAGTGGATAATTGAGCAAGCCTTGAACACAATCACAAACCATAACTGTAATTTGTCCGCCTAGGGTAATAATCACAACCGCAATCGACAAAAACAGCAACATAACGACATGGAAAGTTGACCATGTCATACCTAAAAAATCGAAGTTTTGCGGAAAACTACAATAATAAACGATAAAGCGTGCCGATACGGCTGGGAAAATTGCGTAATTGACTACACCGGAAAGACTTTGTAGAATAGCGGCAAAAATTCGAAACTTCCGACTGTAACGCATTTCGAAAAACTGACCCATAGTCATCGCCCGTGATTCTCTGAAGCGGTAAATACAGTAACCAGTCAAGCCCATAAACAAACCAATTGGGGCAGTTATTCCACTCCAGAACTGAAAAGCGAAGCCACTATTGTAATACATTTCAAAAATTGCCACTAAGCTGACCAAGCCCATTCCTGCTTCGCCGCTGGCAACAGAAACCACGTAACGACCGGCAACTCGGCCAGCGGTCAGAAAGTCGGCAACGCCCGTTACATAGCGACGTGTTCGTAACCCTATAGTTAACACAATTAATAGCGGCACAGTAACGATTACCCAGTCAATCCAATGCATAAAAACTCCTAGTTTTGTCAGTTTGTAGATTATTTATTTTATAAATGAAAGTTAAATATTAGACCACTTATGGTCTTTTGCAATAGCAAAAAACAATAAATCAGGAAATATGTTTTAATCCACCGATATTTTATCGATTTTTTGTAAGTTTGTTTGTAATTTATCGAATACGATGGTATTTGTAATAGCTTAATCAAGACGGTTTGACAGTATGGTTCTTAGCCTGAGTACCAAAGCTTGCAAACCCGTAACTAAAGGAAAAACATTATGGACAAGGCAGCTAAAACCGGCATTATCAGTAAATTCGCACGCCAAGAAGGCGACACCGGCTCACCTGAAGTACAAGTCGCGGTTCTTACTCAACGGATCAAAGAACTAACCGAACATCTTCAGAAAAACAAAAAAGACAACAGCACTCGTCACGGTCTTTTGATGATGGTCAGCCGTCGTCGTACATTGCTCAAATATCTCAGCAAAGAGAATCGCGAGCGTTACCTCTCACTGACTACTGAACTTGGAATCCGTCGCTAATTTTAAGCATGGAATAGATTTGATAATACCGGGCCTGATGCAAATGTTGTGTCAGGCTCGTTTGTTTTTTTAAGTGTTGATGTTTTTTGTGGAATGTCTGCGACAACAGGTTCTGGAGTGTTCCGGGGGTTGTTGTCGCGATTCCGCAGTTTGAACATCATTTTTGTAAAAGGAAGTTGGAATAAAATAACGAGGTTATTTTGTAACAGTTTCTAAAATCTCCGCAAAATGCGGAAACCCAAAGGAAAAGGATATTATGTCCGAAGAAAAAGTTGTTTGTCAAATTGCGGAAGACCGCAGTATTGAAATCACGACCGGTAAATTGGCCAATTTGGCCAGTGGTTCTTGCGTATTGCGCATGGGCGAAACGAATTTATTGGTCACCTGTTGTTCTGGAGCGGCGCGTCCTGGCGTTGACTTCCTCGCTCTAACCGTTGATTATCGTGAAAAATATAGCGCGGCTGGCAAATTCCCAGGGGGCTTTATTAAACGTGAAGGCCGTCCGAGCGATCACGAAATCCTAACCTGTCGTATGGCTGACCGCCCAGTGCGCCCGCTATTTCCTAAAGGTTTCTTTGATGAGATCCAGATTCAGGGCTTACTACTTAGCGCGGATGGCGTCAACAATCCAGATATTCTAATGATTCTCGGGACTTCAGTTGCCTTGACGCTTTCCGATTTGCCTTTTGCTGGACCGATTGGTGCAGTACGCGTCGGTTATGTTGATGGTCAATTTGTTGCCAATCCAACCAATGCTGAAATGTCAAAAAGCTCGTTAGAATTGATTTATGCCGGGTTGGCTGACAAAGTAATTATGATCGAAGGCGACGCTGACGAAATCTCAGAACAGATGCTGGCTGACGCAATGCGCTTTGCGAACGAAGTGGTAAAAAAGCAGATCGCTGCTCAAGTTGAGTTGGCTAGCAAAGCCGGCAAAGCGAAAAAAACACCAACACTTCATCTCGTGCCTGAAGAGCTCGAAAATGCATTAAAAGAATTCTGCAAAGATCGTATCGAAGCAGTTTGTACCGTTCCAGGTAAAGCAGAGCGTTTCGAAGCGATGAACGTATTGTCTGGTGAAGCTAAAATTGCATTGAAACCACAATTTGAAGCTATTCCAGAGTTTGACTTGGAAGTAAACAAAGCGATGGATGATCTGGTTTGCGAAACCACTAGAAGTCTTATTCTGGAAAAACAATTCCGTCCCGATGGGCGCGGTATTGAAGATCTTCGTCAGATTACTGCTGAAGTCGACGTTCTCCCAGTAGTTCACGGTTCTGGCCTTTTCGCTAGGGGAGAAACCCAAGGATTGGTCATCGCTACACTCGGTGGCGAGAAAGATGCACAAGATTATGACTCAATCACTGCCGGTGGCGAAGCAAGACAGAGCAAACGTTTTTACTTGCATTATAATTTCCCGAACTTCAGTGTCGGCGAAGTTGGTCGCATTATGGGGCCAGGTCGGCGTGAAATTGGCCATGGCAATCTCGCAGAACGTTCAGTTGCCAAGGTAATTCCTAAAGATTTCCCGTATGTTGTGCGTTGTGTTTCTGAAACCATGGCTTCTAACGGTTCAACCTCAATGGCTGCAGTTTGCGGCGCAACTCTCGCGTTGATGGACGCCGGAGTGCCTATTACCGCTCCGGTTGCGGGAATCTCTTGCGGTTTAGTAACTGATGGCAAGGGCAAAGAACTGTTATTGACTGACATTATTGGCGCAGAAGACCATTTCGGCGATATGGATTTCAAGATTTGCGGAACGCGTACCGGAATTACTGGTTTCCAACTCGACCTAAAACTGCCAGGAGTTGACATTGACATACTTTGTCAGGGAATGGAACGCAATCGAGTATCGCGTTTGAAAATCCTTGATATTATTGAAGCATGTTTGCCGGCTCCACGTGAACAGATCAGTCCACGCGCACCACATATTGCCGTGCTTAAAATTAACCCTGAAAAAATCGGCGCATTGATCGGTCCTGGTGGCAAAAACATTAAAGCAATTACTGAAGAGACCAAATCTTCGATAGATGTCACCGATGACGGCGTTGTCAAAATCCTCGCCCCGAATCACGATTATTTGGAAGAAGCCAAGGCACGCGTTCTTGGATTCACTGCTGAAGCAGAAATCGGTAAAATATATCGTGGCAAGGTTATCAGCGTCAAAGATTTCGGCGCATTTGTAGAAATCCTCCCAGGTATGGAAGGTTTGTTACATATTTCCGAAATGGCTGATTATCGCGTTAAAATGGTTACCGATATCTGTAACGAAGGCGACAACGTCACCGTTAAGGTTATTGATGTCGAACCATCTTCCGGTAAGATCCGCTTGAGTCGCAAAGCTGCGCTACAAGAACTCGGCGAATAATTACCGAAATCTAGCTTCTAAATTCGCGCGCGCATAATGCGCGCGCGAATTACAAGATAGCAGTTACAATAAATAATTCACAAACCACACGCCATACCCGGCTGATTGTAAATTGATAAAATATGCCAGAGATCAACGACATCTTTAAAAGTATCGAACAGGGTATTGAGCCCAATGATGAGGCGCTAAAGCAGTTACTGGAACTTGAAGATCCAATTCAGCTAAAACGCCTTTTTGATATTGCTTACAATATAAAAACCAATCACGTAGGACGCGTAGTCTATTTCCGTGGATTAATCGAACTCAGCAATATCTGTAGTAAAGATTGTTTGTACTGTGGGATCCGCAAAAGTAATCACAAGGTCAAACGTTTTGTACTAGAAAAACAGGAAATTGTCGAAGAAGCGCTATGGGCACTGAAAAGCCGTTACGGCTCGGTAGTGTTACAAAGCGGCGAACGCAGTGATCCTGAATTTGCCGATTTCATTGAAGATGCCCTTCGTGAGATTACCCACCGTTCAGAAGGGAAACTCGGTATTACGCTTTCCCTAGGCGAACAATCTCTCGAAACTTATCAACGTTGGTTTGCCGCAGGTGCGCAGCGCTACTTATTGCGTATCGAAGCTTCTGACCCTGAACTTTATAACAAACTTCATCCTGCCGGACATTCGTATCAGGAACGCGTCGAATGCTTGCGGCGACTTCAGCAAGCTGGTTTTCAAACTGGCACTGGGGTGATGATTGGCTTGCCTTACCAAACAACTGAAAACCTAATTCATGACTTGCGTTTTTTTCAAAAAATCGATATCGATATGATCGGCATGGGTCCGTATCTGGTTCACCCAGATACTCCGCTAGCCGAAGCAATGCCAGAATTCAAACGGATTCGCGAACGCCAACTGGTGCTCGGTTTAAAAATGATCGCGTGCGCGCGCATTCTGCTTAAAGATATCAACATCGCGTCAACCACCGCGCTTCAAGCTCTTGACGTGAGCGGCCGTCAGCAAGGAATATTAGCTGGCGCAAATGTCATGATGCCTAACATTACGGATACGCGCTATCGTGCTGGCTACCAGCTTTATCTCGACAAGCCAGGACTCAATGAAAATTCTGAAGAATCGAAAATCGCATTAGAAAAATCTATTTACGCTATTGGAGAGACTATCGGTTACGACCAATGGGGCAACTCTAAACACTTTTACCAACGAACGGGGAAGAAATAAAATTATGGGAGCTTTAGCAAATAATATCAAAAGCGCAATGACCGAATCATCATGGATACGACGGATGTTTGAAGCGGGAATTGAGATGAAAAAAGAATTTGGGGCCGACAATGTTTATGATTTCAGTCTCGGAAATCCCGACGCACCGCCGCCAAAATCGGTAAAATCGGCGCTCTGCCGTATTGCAGAGAACTCTGCGGAACCATTCGCTTTCGGTTATATGCCAAATGCCGGTTATCCCGAAAGTAGATCAGCAGTTGCAGCTAGTTTAAGTCACGAACAGAAAATTGAAGTCCCATCCTCACACGTTGTACTTACCGTTGGCGCCGCCGGAGCTTTAAATGTGCTTTTTCGCGCTATTTTGGAAAAAAATGACGAAATAATTTGTCCAGCCCCATATTTCGTTGAATATAAATTTTATGTAATCAATCATGGTGGAATTTTAAAACCAGTTCCAGCCAAAGATTTCACCTTTGAATTGGATGTAGCCGCAATTGAAAAAGCTTTAACTCCAAACACTAGAGCGGTAATGATTAATTCTCCGAATAATCCGACGGGGCAAATTTACAGTCGCGCCGAATTGCAGGAGCTAACCGCAGTAATGCAACGTCACATGGAAAAAACCGGGCGGATTTTGTATCTGATTTCCGATGAACCGTACCGTGCATTGAATTTTGAAAACGTCGAAGTACCTCCATTATTCGGACTTTATCCGTATACGGTGATTGTCGGCTCTTACTCGAAAACTTTGTCGCTTGCTGGTGAACGTATCGGCTACCTCGCGGTATCACCAGAAATGCCAGAAGCAATGGAATTGATCAACGGCGTGACAATGACTAACCGGATTTTGGGTTTTGTTAACGCTCCTGCTATCGCACAAAAATTACTGGTTGACATGGTTGATGAACATGTCGATGTGAATATTTACCGCGAACGCCGTGATGCCATGGCAAAGGTCTTAAACGATGCTGGAATTAAATTCACGATGCCCAAAGGAGCGCTCTATTTTTTCCCAAAATCCCCAACTACCGATGAAACAATCTTCATTGACGCATTAAAAAAAGAGCGAATTCTGGTAGTACCAGGCAAAGGGTTCGGCTATTCCGGTTACTTTCGGATGGCATTTTGTGTCCCAATGGCGAGCATTAAAAATTCCGCAGATGGTTTTAAGCGTGCGGTAAAAGCGGTAAAACCATAAATATCTTCCAAAAGTTATGAATTAATCTAGGATGACTCCTTGAAGATTATAGCTGGCGATGTATTTTGGTTTTATTTTAAGAAGGATATTTCATTGTGCTACTATCTCTAACATTATTAGTTATAGCCGAATTTGTGGCGCTAGTTTTCTTATTGTGGCGACTGTTTGAAATCAATGCGCAACTGAAAAAAATGCGCGTTCGATATCATCGTGCCAGTTCTGCCGCACAGTCTAAACCGTGCGACGAAGTCGAAAGTGACAACCAAAAATTACTTGAGCAACAAAAAGAGTTAAACCAACAACGAAAACAATTGGCGGCTGTAAACCTCGAGTTATCTACACTACACCGAGAAGTCAAACTAGAAAAAGAACGCTCTGATCGGCTGTTGCTGAATATTCTACCAGAGCGTGTTGCTGAAGAGTTGAAAAACACCGGAAAAAGCAAGCCGGAAAGTTTTGATAATGTGACGGTTTTCTTCTCCGACATCGTTAGCTTTACCCGGAAATCCAGCATGATGAGTACGGAAATAGTGATTGAAGAACTGAATATGATTTTCACTAATTTCGATAAAATATTTAAAAAACACCATTGTCAACGCATCAAAACTAGCGGCGATTGTTATATCGCGGCTTCAGGAATGCCCGAATCTGATCCTCGACACGCGTATAACGTCCTGAATGCAGCTACCGAGGCGATGGCGTTTGTGCGCACGATTGAAGAATCTGAATATCACTGGCAAATGAGAATGGGGATCCATTCTGGACCTGTAGTGGGCGGCATTGTCGGTAGCGATAAATATCTTTATGACGTGTTTGGCGATACTATGAATGTCGCCGCGCGGATGGAACGTTATTCCGAGCCGATGCGCATCAATGTCTCTGAAGACACCTACGCACTGACTGGAGACGAATTCAGCTTTATTGCTCGAGGTCAAATTGAAACGAAAGGCAAAGGTTTGATATCGATGTATTTTTTAGAAGAAACCGACTAAAGAGTTTTCTATGCTAAACTATATTTTACGCCGGGCCTTCTACTCTGTACTTGTGGTTTTCGGGGTTTTAATCTTAACTTTTTTTATGTTCAGAGTGGCAGCTGGCGATCCAGCCGCGGCAATACTCGGGAAAAATCCTTCGCCACGCGATGTTGACGCCATGCGCCATGAGTTGGGCGTTGATCTACCCGTTTTCTTTGGGCGCTGGCGCTTGACGGAAGCTTTCAGCCGTGTCGAGTTCACGGAAGCGCGCGATTGGTTGAATGTCCGAATTGAAGGCACACATAGTTTTACCAAGCGTCGCTTAAATCTCGCTCCCGGTTCATCGGTCATTTTTAAACGCAACTTCGACACTGCGGAACCACTCTCAGCAAAGCTGACTACCAACACTGGAATTATCACGTTGCCAATTGATGCTGAAACTTCGGAATTTCGCTTTGCAGACACAAAGCCGTATAAAATACAAAGCATTGCATTTTATCGTCAGCAAGATTCGCTGTTTAATTCCCAGTTTACCGCAGCACTAGCGGAAATCATTAGTTTTCATAACCGATTTCCCTATGTTAACTTCTTTAACTTTGGTAATACGCTAATTACGCGCGAACCTGTAAAAGAGATTATTTTGCGGGGAATCGTGCCATCATTACTGTTAATGATTCCGATATTTATCGGCGAGATGGTCTTAGGAATCGCTTTTGCACTGTTGTCGGCGGCATTCAAAGGAAGCTGGCTTGATCGTGCCTTAGTGCTATTTTCGGTCATCGGCATGAGCATCAGCTATCTAGTTTTTATTATTTTTGGCCAGTGGTATTTGGGCTATTATTTCAATTGGTTTCCGGTTTGGGGTTGGGGTGGGATACAATATTTAGCGTTACCGATATTAATTGGCATCGCCAGTGGACTGGGTGGAGGAATGCGCTTTTACCGCACTGTTTTTATCAATGAATTAAATCGCGAATATTTGAGAACTGCGCAAGCTAAAGGATGCAGTGCTTTGAATGTTTACTGTCGCCATCTGTTGCGCAATACTGCGTTGCCGATAATCAGCCGAATGGCGACAATTCTACCATTTTTATTTACCGGAAGCCTGCTTTTAGAATCATTTTTCGGAATTCCCGGCCTCGGCTTTGTTGGTATTGGCGCGCTCAACAATTCCGACTTGCAGTTATTGAAAGCGCTAGTAGTAATGAGCGCGTTCTTGTTTACCGTTATCAACCTGACTGCGGACATTGCTTATGCGTGGGTTGATCCTCGAGTTCGGTTGAAAAAATGACCCCTCAAAGCTATATTCAACCATCATTAAAATTACAGGAGAAAAAATTATGAACGATATCGAAATTAAAAAATTCATGGCAGAAAGATTAGACGCGGGCGCGTCGCTTTCAGATATTCAAAAAGAAATTCAAGAAAAATTCAAGCGTAAAATGTCCTATATGGATGTTCGTATCATGGCCTCTACACTTGAAAATATCGACTGGACAAAAAATGACCCGGTCGAAGTAGAAAAAGATCAAAACGAAGAACTTGACCTCGAAGCTTCTGAGCCTGAACCAGGTGACGGAACGACTACGGTCGAAATCAGTAAATTAGTGCGTCCTGGAGCAGCCATGAGCGGTACCGTAAAATTTGCATCTGGCGCCAAAGCGGACTGGATTTTGGACCAACGCGGCGGATTGGGTTTCGACAATGTGGTTGGCAAGCCCAGTGAAGAGGATACCAAAGCTTTTGTAGCTGAACTTCAGAAGATGGTCCAAAGCGGGCGCTAAACAGTCAAACCGGTGGCATATGTTCCACTTAAAAACAAATTTTAATAAATTCTGCTGGTTCTGCCACCGAACCGCATGCTGGGTCATTGCATTTTTTGTTATCTTTCTGATTGTCGTCTATTTACTGGTGACTAGCTCTGGATTCATCACCAAAGCGCTTTTACCGATAATTTCACATTTTGCGAGCGTTCAAATCAACGCTGAAAAATTTCTGATATCACCATTTAAATCTCGGGTAGAAATTCGCGAATTCCGAATTGGACGAGCCGAAAAGCCCTTGCTCACGGTAAGGGAATTTAAAGGATCATGGCGGCTTTGGCAAAATATCGCCGGCAATTTAAATGCGGAAGACGTTGAAGCCACTGGCGTCAGTGTCTGGCTACATCGCTCGGCGCCCTATTTCATCTCTGGCGCACCAGAAACTCCGCCAAAACCAGCAAAATTGCCCAATGTCCGTTTTAACCTGCGCAACATCACTCTACGCGACGGCAATATTAGTCTTAAACGTGATGATGATTTTGTTACCCTGAAGGTTGACGCCCTGCGTTTACCACAGCTAAAACATGATCGGCCAGCGATGCTGTCAACCAACGGAGAAATTGAGATGTTTTTCGGTAAGAAACTTAATCTCAAAGGAAAAGCACAATTACAATGCGGGTTCACGGTTAACCGTCATCTCTATCCATCACAAGTCGATTTAAATCTTAAAACAGAAGATATTAGTGGCATTGCTGAAGGCTTCCCGCTGAAGAATGACACATTGGATCTTCATGTTAAGGCTGAAAGGCAAGCAGAACAAACCCGTCTTAATATCTTCGAACTCCACCATCATAAAAATGGTTCTTTCCGTAGTTCAATCAAAGCTGACGGTGTATTCGAGGGGGCGACTAATTCAGCGCGCCTAAATTTTTTAATTGCACCTCTTTCTTCGGAAATTATTCGTCCAATAGTCTCTTCATTCGCTGGCTTTGATCCTGGCCTGCCAGAATTAGCTTTTAACGGTAAACTGGAATATGAAGGAAAACAGGCTAAAGGAAGTGGCAGACTCAATCTTAAAAATCGCGGAACGACAGTTATTGCCGGAGAAAAGTTGAAATTTCCAGAATGGGATTTAAGCAGCGAATATGATTTCAGTGCCGATTTCGCCCGGAAAGAGTTACGGTTGAATAAATTTTCATTTGGAGCCCACGAAAAGAAACACAACGTCCTTAGCTTGGTATTAGGTACAGAACCACTCTACTTCTCGTGGCGCATTCCCGGAAAGCCAATAATTCACGGGTCAACTGCATCTTGGAATTTAAAAATCGACCATTTGAATCCCACCTCATTTAATCCTCTACTAAAGCCATATCAAATTTATTTTGATAACGGAGCAATAGATCTAGAAATCGCCGCAAAAGTATCACAAAAACGTTCCGGCTTCGATTTTGGAGCTAAACTTGGAGTCGATCAACTATTCCTTCGTCTTGATGAATTTGACTTGGAATTAAAAAAGACTGATTATACCGCCACCATTGATGGTACTATCGATCCATTAGGACGAATGTTTACCATTGATAAAACCGAACTCTGGCAACGCGACGCCACTGGAGCACTTGGTCATGCATTGCTCAGCGGCAAGTGGGATTTAAAAACTTTTATTCTCGATGCACATGTTAAGGTTGATGATTTGAATAGTCGTGCAGTCGCTCCTCAACCGATGATCCCTGATTTTGTTCGTGATATTATCAATAACGTGCTCGGTAAATATCATTCTGCCGATTTTAAATTTGAAGCGCATGCCATTTTAGATTTGTGGAACGGCTTTTTAAGGGTTCCGACTGCACGGTTGCGTTTCCAACAGCCTCCGGATCTAAATACCCAACGTTTAACCGTCAAAGATTTCTACATAAACTGGGATAAAGATACTATCATGGGGCCATGCAATACGGTTCTTGATTTAACCAACTTCCAAGTCAATCAAGTCAATTCATGGGTCGCGCCAGAACACTCCTTCTGTCGCAATGGTTTGCTCTCGGGGCGCCTGAAATTCTTTATGGATGGCATTGCTACTGATATGGTCGCGGAAGCGGAACTAGAAATCTTAGAATTGGAAACAAACTCAGGAAAGATTAATTTCCCGAAAATCAATATCATTCCACAATTCAAAATCTCGCTAAAGGATTATGATATCGTTGAATTGGAAAAATTAGAATTGAAAATATTACGAGGACAGCATGATTTGGCACAGCTTCGGCTAACGGCAACTTCTGGTAGCATCAGCGACATGGCCAAAGCCCCAGGAATCTCTGCCGCGCTACAAATCAATCAATTATCGTTACCAGAACTCAATTTCCTTTACCCTCCACAAAATTTCATGTTTATTCAAGGAACTGCCGATGCAGAAATTAACGGAACCTTCAAAGAATTTGGGCGACAAATGAGTGTGTCTGGTAGTTTACAGAGTAAAAATTCTCAATTTAGACTCAATGGAAAATCTGCTGATTTTGGTGAGACCAAAAGTTCTTTTGACGCCGTCATGGATGATTTCCATCGCCTAACGATAAAAAAAATACATATTACCAGTAATAACGCAGTGGATGCCGGCTTAAGTGGAAATATTGAATTACCGTTTGATAACGTCAAATTAAATTGTCAGCTTAACGACCTTAGGTGTAATGTTCTTGAACTGTTTTATCCTCAATTTCGTAAGCTTGACGGAGCGTTCAGTGGCGATATTATTGCATCAACAGAAAAATATCCCCAAAGACTAGATATTAACAGCAAGCTAAAAATTACCGATTTTAAATTTTTTGGCATTGCCGATGGCGTAAATGGCGAATGTAATATTAATTTTAAACAGACACCAGATGCAATTACGACTAATGGGGTCTTGGATGCTTCATCTTTAGGTGGATTTAATTGGGATTCGGTCATAACCGGCAATAACCCGGCACTTATCAATATCTCGTCCGATAAATTCGATTTGGAAACTTTTCATAATTTAATAAAGACTAAACAGCCTGCCATCAAAACGCCATTACCGCCATTACCAGAACCAACTTTCGATTTTTCCACCAATCCATTTATCGTCAATCTCAAAATGGATAGCATAACCTATTCTGAACTTAATAAACTCAACCTTACCGCTAAAATTGTCGGAGCGAAAAATCGAATTGACTTCGAGCCTATGAATATTAATATCAATAATACTCCGATTGGGCTCAAGGCCGATGCAACTTCAGATACCGAAGGAATTCGCTGGCATGTCTCGAGTAAATTCCGCGAACTTGACCTAAGCCCGTTGACCACTACGGCTTTTGAAGGAAATTATAAAAACATCTCTGGTATTCTTGAATCGGCTCGATTTAATATTTCTGGCAATGGAATACGCCTTCCTCGCTTTTGGGATAATTTAGAGGGTTCGTGGCTCGCAAACTACCGCAATGTTATCATCCCCAATGAATTTCGAGAAACAGTTTTGGGGCGGATATTTTTTCTACCATTTCAAGTAGTCAACGAAATAAGGAGCGCAACCTTTGGAAAAATGTCCTCTAGTCATAAACCACGCAATATTTTTTCCCGCGTTATTCGCACCCATGAAAACGTCGAATTCTCAGATGGAACAATCAATGTTTCGGCTAAAAATGGACGTATTAACCTTGATGAAGTTGTATTTAACGGTGATTTAATCAAAGAATTAAAATTTGGTGGCTATTTGGGTTTTGGCAGCGACCAGCACATGCTAGTAAATTCTCGGATTAATATAGAAGAAACTATCCTGCCAGTGACCATCAGGGGTACAGTTTACGATCCGGAACCAGATTATGCCAAGGCGATTGTACAATTTGCCGCTATCAATACAGGTTCATTAATCAAAGGAGTAACCGATATTTTTAGTAGCGATTTTTTCCAAGATATTATTGAGTCGATCACTGGAAAAAATTCCAGGCGAAATATTTATTCAGAATTAAAACCTAAGGAGATAAAAGATGCAAGAAATTAAGTTGAGAACCAGTTCGCGTGACAGTATGAATGACATTACAGGTAAAGTAAAATCATTAATTCCTAACTCGATGAAATCAGGAATTTGTGTTCTTTTTTGTGAACACACTACCGCTGGACTGACTATTAATGAAAATGCCGACCCCGATGTCAAAACTGATATTATCAATACGCTAGACCGCATGATTCCATTTGTTCAACCCGGATTCCTTCATCGCGAAGGCAACTCCGCGGCACATCTTAAATCTTCGTTAATTGGGTGCTCATTATCGATCCCAATTCATAACGGTCATTTGATATTAGGACGCTGGCAAGGCATATATCTATGCGACTTCGACGGCCCACGCGAACGCCGCGTAACCGTAACTCTAATCAACGCCTGAACCAACTTTAAAATTCGCGCGCGCATAATGCGCGCGCTAATTTCATTTTTGAGATTCTGCTCTATTTTTAGTCTTTGAATAGCTCTTCAATCATGACTACGCGATTTTCACGACGCGCCAGTTCAGCAGCTTGCCCGACTGCTGTTGACAGCATGCCATGTTCAGTGGTTGACTGATTTTGAGATTCGCCATTGATAACGTTAATGAAACTACCTAACAATTTCGGATCAGCGCCGCCGTGGCCGCCTTCCTCTTCTGGTATTTCATAAGTCACGGTCTCTTTGCTCCAGCGTGGGAATACGGTGATTCTGCGATCAGTCAAACTCGCTTCAATTTGACCAAGAGTTCCATTTATAGTGTAACGGCGATCATTGATCGGAGTGACAAAGCATTCCAGATGGCTAGCACGCACACCATTTTCATATTCTACTATGGCTATTCCGTTGTCATGAGTAGTTTTATCGGAAGTATAGATGCACAAATCTTTGGAGTAGCCATCAATAGCGACAGCTTCATCGCTCCATGGGCTGTTTTGGATGTCAGGAATATCGTATTTATCTGGACAAATATCGCCGTAAATACAGGTGTGGCAGGTCGGTCCGACTTCAGTTCCTGGCTTTACCTCGAATGGGATGTTGTTCGGATTCAATACGCTGACACCAGCAAACGAACTTACTTTAAGTGGTTTCGGGAAATCCAGTAACCATTGAAAGACGTCGAAGTCATGGCTACCTTTATGAATCCACAGCCCGCCACATTGTTCATACAAACGGTTCCAACGTGACATGTAGGTGCGGCCGCCATCGTAAAATTCGCGGTTTTCAATTAAAAATACGCGTCCAATAGTGCCGTCACTGATAATTTGTTTTAATCTTTTCAGTACTGCATGATGACGCAAATTGAAGCCAATCATAATCACTTTGCCAGATTTTTTAGCGGCAGCAATGATATTTTTGCAACCCTTTACGGTTGTGGCTAACGGCTTATCAATTAAAACATTGACGCCGGCGTTAAGTGCTTCAACCGCATTCTCTTCGTGATAAAAATCTGGACTAGTAATAACCACTGCGTCAAGCTGTTCACTTTTTATCATTTCAGTCACTGAATGATAAAAATTAGGTTTAAAGCCCAAAATTTCTGCTGACTTTTCCATCCTTACCTGGTTGGGGTCGCATAGCGCAACCAGCTCTGAATCTTTTCTGCCGTGGATACTTTTGCCGAATGCCATAATGCCACGACTACCGGATCCAATAATTCCGAATTTTAATTTTCTTTTACTCATTTTGAGGTTCCTTTTGTTACTTTGTTAAGTTGATTTACGGATAACTAAACTCATAGGTACTTTTACGGCCTCGATGCCGTGATTTTTATTATTAATGCGCCGCAACATCAATTCTGCGGCCAATTGCCCCGCTTTGGCATTTGGCTGAGCCAACGTCGTCAATTGTGGCGTCACGAATGCCGCCAATTCACGATCATCGAAACCGACTATCGCGATATCGCGCGGAATCTGTTTGCCTTGTTCAGCAAACCCTGCGGCTAGGCCCGCCGCCAGATAATCAGAATACGCTTGGATTGCATCGGTTTCCGGTAAGGTCTCTGTAATTAGCCGAGCCGTGGCGATGCCGTGATCAAAAATTTTCTCCAATCCATCTTTAGAATAATTACTAACCGGAATTAAATATTCATTCAAACCGTGAAACGCAATCCCTTTACGGTATCCGGTAACACGCCCTCGGCATTGATCGCTACCGACGAAAACAATCTGTCTTCTTCCCTGCCGATAGAGGTAATCTACCGCATCGTAAACACCTTGTTCGCGGTCAATAAAAACACAATCGAAATTCGGAAGATTTGAATAAGAGATCAAAACCACTGGTAAGCTGTTAGCTTCACAGCTGGCAGCCATACCTAATTGTTGAGCGCTATTACCAATAATTATCACGCCCGACGGACGACTTAAGAAAACCGCTTTCATTTCATGTTTACACGAACTACTATAATTACTTGCTGAAAAAATAAAATGCAAGTTCATTTCATAACCATGAGAACCGAGGAAGCTCTTAATCCCGATAATTTTATCCATATTCAGCGAATCGCATTTAGCATTTTCATCCCGGCCAATAAAAACCAAAACCGCAATCTCAAAATTACGCTTAGAACGCAGACTCCGTGCGGCACGATTTGGAGTGTAACCAAGCTCAGCCGCCGCTTTATGCACTTTTTGCTGTGCCTCTACTGAAACGTAACCGTGTCCGCGCAATGCGCGACTGACCGTATTAATTGACAACCCAGTGCGTTCAGCGATATCTTTTAAATTCGCCATCTTACTCCTAAAAATTTATCTGTCTCAACGTTACCACAATTAATAACATATTCAAATCAAGATTTAAAAAAAAATGATTTTTTTGTAGTGCAAACAGTAACAATGGGGAATTAAGGAATCAACTTTTCGGCAAGATTTAAAGTTTTCGGGACTAAATACGGCTAAATGGGGTTTATTCCGTGAGTGATAACCAACTTCAAGGTCGTGCGGATTGCAAATACCAAAAAGAGGTTGGCGGAGACCGCGACCATCAGTGCAATTGGATGGAAGTTACCGAAGCGACGTGAGGTCAATGCCAGCATCGCTGTAATTAGACAACACGGCAGAAAGGACAACAACAATCGGCCCATTTCACCACGTGAAAACGACGAAGTCAACAGAAAAATCACTGAACATAGAGTCAAAAAGGCAAAAATATTGGCTGGAGTTCTTTGAAAATATAGTTTGCCATTTCTTCTAAACGGTAATTTTAATGCGAAAAACATCAGCGCCAACATTAAAGGGCCACCGAAAATCAGCAGGTCAAAGAAATTATATGGCCACCAAGCAATGAGAGAACGTCCACTTTTACGGAAAAACTCGGCGTTGTTGCGGGAGGCATAATACACACATTCCAGCATGTTCACTTCATAAAAAGACCAGAGAAAAAGCACCAATAACATTCCACAGCCGCCGAGAGTCACGATGCAATAAATTTTATCGTTGCGCGGATATTTACCAATAACGAGTGCCGCAAACGCAAAAACGATCATTATCCCAAAAGCCAAAGTACAGGAAACGGCTACCGCCAGTACAAATCCAGTTATAGCGGCATAAATCAGCCGATGGGACTGTTTTTCAGCACAAAGCATGGCGACAATCGTCAAAGAACTCAATGCACCTAGGAAATACATAAAAACATCATAATGACCTGTGAACAAAGCCGGAGCACCACAGGCGAATGCACTCAAAAAGGCGCACCAAATTATTGTTTTGATAGTTGAATCGGCGCTGTTTTTATCTTGCAATCGCTTTTTCCTGAGGATAATTACTGATATTACAACAAAAAAAGAACCCAGCACCGCTGCCGCGTTGGACAAGCCCAACAATAATGTAGCGGTATCGTAAACGTACGGATCGGGCGGCAAACTAGGGAATGTGCCGTTTTCTTCCAGTTCCTGGAGATGCATTCGGTCACTTTGTGATAAAAAAATCCGAGGGACGGCTCTAGGCTGAAAAAATTTCCGGCAAAACTCCAGTGTTAAATACGAAAAAAAGACATTCCCTGGAGGATGGACGTCAAGATGGTTCGAGGGATCGGCATAAGCGGCCATTTTTGTGGAATATCCTGAAAAAAATTGGTTTGGATTGGTTATATTGCTTGCTTCGCAAAGATAACCACCAGTGTAAATATCCAAAAATGCCACAACATTTTCGCTACGTCCTAGACGTCCAGCGTCCCAGATTGCCGTATTAAGTAATGCGCCAGCCGATACAATTAAGAAAATCATGCCGAAAACAAGTGGTGTGAGACGTTTAACCCGACGGCTAAACCAAAAAACGACGCCACCTGTCGCCCAGATTAACGGAAGTTCACAAAGAAATAATAGGAGAGTTCCAGAGAACGGCGCTTTATGACGGGCCCAGACCCATTCATTGGATAACCCGAGCGGCCAATCTGTTCCCATGATGATCAACGCCAAAAATAGCGCCAAGACAATGGATAAAACAAATATCAGATTAGAAAATCCACAGAACTTTACTATTTTAAAATCGCGAAATTTCATTTAAACCTCATTAGCGGCGCCCAAAACGTTTTTCCAATTCTGCGATCGAAATATTGATAATGGTTGGCCGTCCGTGCGGACATGAGAACGGCAAATCACATTGCGACATCTGATTTAATAAACCTCGCGCTTCTTCCAATGTTAAATGATCATGAGCCTTGACGGCAGCGGCGCAGGCGGCACGAGCTATGGTATCAAGCGCTGAACGGCTCGCTCCAGAACCTTCGACCAACTCCGACAAAGTGTCTCTTAATACCCGTCCTATATTTTCCTGTTTCAGCGATGCCGGGATAGCACTCAGTAGGATTGCGTTAGTACTTAGTGGCGAGATATCAAATCCTATTTTGCTAAAAACTTCAGCATTTTTTTCGACAAATGCAGTTTCGGCGCGTGAAAGCTCAAGTGTAATCGGTAGTAATAATTTTTGGGCCACGGTTTTTACTGAATTATTGAGCAAACGTTCAAATAACACTCTTTCGTGTGCGGCATGTTGATCAACAATCAGTAAACCGTTTTCGGCAACCGCCAACAGGTAACAGCGATCAAGGAAACCAAGTAACTTTACCTGCCCGCTTCCGGGCAGTTCTGGATCCGGAGCATATTCAGGATTGCTTTGTGGTAACAATGTCGCTTGAGGCAACGGTGGCGGAACTTCAGTTGCTACTTCGTTCGGCTGAATCGTATTGGTTGCCATAGGATCTGGATTAAAATACCAGTCGCGTTTGGAAGGCGTTGCTTCAGGTACCGGCAAATCTAGCGGCGGTTGCTCCACAGTTGATCTTTCATAAGTGATTTCAGATGCGCCAAGTAACGCACGCAATGAAATTGCTGGGTCGATATTGACCGTCGGCGCCGGCGCACGGCGTAAAGCGGTGCGAATAGCTTCAGCAACGACGCCAGAGAGTTTGTATTCATGGCGAAAACGTATTTCACGTTTGGCCGGATGAACATTGACATCAATATCATGTGGATCAAGTTCAACAAAAATCACGGTCGGCGGAAAACGTCCAACTTCAACCATTCCATCATAACCTTCCTGAATTCCCCGATAAAACCCAAAAGCATCAACGCCACGCCCATTGACAAAAGTTCTTTGTTCGCGACGAGAACTTCGGGTAAAACCGTGCAACGCGGTAAACCCGCTGACTTTGATCCCTTCACCACAGTAATCGACTGGTAACATTGAATTCATGAAATTTTTACCGAAAAAGGTAGCGATTCTCGATTCTAAAGTTGGCGCTGCCGGCGACGAAAATATGCGGTTGCCATCAATGCTCAACTCAAAGGCAATTTCAGGATATGGTAGCGCTAATCGATAAACCATCTCTTGAATATGCTTTTCCTCAGTGGCATCAGAACGCATAAATTTTTTCCGTGCTGGCGTATTAAAAAACAGATCACGCACCATAATCTCGGTACCTGGTGCGCAACCGGTGGGTTCCACTTTTATCGCTTTGCCACCGTTGACAATTACTTCAGTGCCATCTGGCGAATCCGCTTGGCGCGTACGCAGTGTAAAACGTGAAACTGAGGCAATACTGGGAATGGCTTCGCCACGAAAACCCAAAGTCAAAATATTGTCAATATCAGCCTCTTCACGAATTTTCCCAGTTGCGTGAGGTTCCAAGCATAGCAATGCATCATCGGCATCCATGCCGGAACCGTTATCAGTGATCGCAATCAACTTGCTGCCAGCTTTTTCTATAACAATGTTAACCCTTGTGGCACCAGCATCAATCGAATTTTCGACTAACTCTTTAACTACGGAGGCGGGCCGTTCAATTACCTCGCCGGCCGCGATTCGGTTACTGATCTGTTCTGATAAAACTCTGATTTTACTCATCGTTGCGACTTCCGTGCTTTTCGTAATTCCAAAACTTTTACAATCCGCTTAAATTCAGGATACTCGCGGATACCGTCGAGCATTGGCTCATTAATCGCGTCCAGAAGCTTGGTATCAAGTTTCAATGAAGCCTTATAAAAATATTCCAACGCCTCATTTTTTTGTTTGTCCAGCGCATAAATACCCGCCATACTCAGTAACAAATTACCCGATTCAGGATTATAACGCAAAGCATTTTGCAACGTCTCAAGCGCAACTTTGTAGTTTTGCAATTGCGCTTGGGTATAGCCTAAGTTACTCAAAATTACTGGATCTCTTTCACAGGCATCCCATAACTTT
>DLIO01000048.1:0-2948 GCA_002483765.1 Lentisphaeria bacterium UBA7640
GTGTAGCTCAATAAATTATACGGTCCATGCCTCTGTGGATCATCCTTATCCTTGCAACGACACGTGGCTTTACCGCAAACATTAAATACTCTGCTTATGCCTCCGGGCAGAACCGCTCCAAGAGAGATAAACTCTTCCATTAATGTTTCAATTTTTTTCTTTGGTGTCATTTTGCATCTCCTTAATGTGTTGTTTCCGATATTCTTATTGAAAATACCGGAAATATACCACAAAAAAAGAAAAATACTAGTAATTACATTAAAATTTAAAATGTTTTTCTAGGTTTTTATCGAGATATTTTACAGTCCAGGACAGACCCCGCTATAAGCTATAATAATTTGCATAAAGATTTGTCAACGAACACAGTAATAATAAAATGATTATGTAACTTTTTTTCATAATACTTCCATTATTAAATTTAGGACTCCATCTGTTGTCAACGTAACTATTTGAATGTCCATTTCATTTGAATAGACATCCATTTTCGACAGGTATTTAACTCCTTTTCTGTATAATTAAGATCTTCCTTTATTACGGGAAATCCCTTTAGCATTTGTGCCAAAGCTACGGCAGCATATTGCGCATATTTCATACCTGGCACAGTCGGCTTCACTGGTTCAAGCCTTTCATTACTATCTAAATATTTCTTCAGGTAGATAATAATCTCTGGTTGATGAACATATTTTAGTTCAGGGAGTAGTAGAGTAACTTTAGTAATTATATTATTATCTTCTTCAACAGCTTTTAGTACTTTCTTTATACTGTCCCGATTCCCCTTACGTGCCCTTACTAGCTCAGCAGCCCATTCCAAAGTCCCATAAAAACGTCCCACAGATACTTTTGCGGATGGCGTAAAAATAAGTTTTTCTACTTTTTTGTTTACAGCAGGAATATCAACAATCCCACTGAGTAATATCAATCGTTTAGTAGGTTTTTTGCTAAACGCTTTTTCAATGGAAATCTTTGCATTTGGACCGAAATCAACGGGCTTCAAAGTAGTAAGCCATTTTGCTACGCTGTTTCTAACGATAGGAGATGGATCCTGAAGAGATTTTGCAAGCACTTCAACTAGCTCCCTTCTTGCCTGCACCGTTCCTCTTTTTGCGCGTACATGCTCTACTATAGCAAGATATATTTCTCTTCGAACACTTGCAGAATTATTAGCAAGCATCTGGGACAAAGGCAACACATCTTCCGGCCATTTACCTGAAGTATCTTTTACTTTAAGGGCATCACATACTATTTTATAATTTTTAATCTCTTCTAAGCCATTGCTAATCACATCTGCACTGTATACGTTGTGAAGCACACAAAGCGTAACGCAAAACCAACATGCCACACATTTTTGTAAAGAAGTTTTCATTTTTTACCTCCGTTATAGGGTTAAAGAATTAAGGATTAAGACTGTCCCATTGGCTTTTTCTAAGACGCCATTTTGTTCCTGAAGTATAATTATACATAATATTATCGGCATCAGTAGGGGTATGTGATAAACCTTGTCCATGCCCTAACTCATGAGCAATAGTCCGAGCATTTCCATTGTCCGCATGAATAAATCCATATTTTTGATTGAATGACATATAACCAGAAGATCCATCACTTGGATTATCTACCAAGAATATATTGTAGTCATGTGCAGACGTACATGCATTCTTTATCTTGGTCATTTCTCCTGATATCCAACTACCAACATCAACCTTACCATCATGATTATCATCAAAATCTACAGTCTGTGCTGTTCGTCTTGTTATGGTAAACTTTTGCACCGATTGTCCATACACCTTCTTAAGTATAGCGACAATATCTGTTTCTTCGGGGTCTGTCCCTTTAAAACACTTTAGAATTAAATTATTACTGCTCAATATTGACATAAATGCTCTTATTTTATCTCTTATTTCAATAAAGTGAGGCGCAGTATATTAAAATAAGCAATTTAACCTCTATTTATCAGTTTTATCAAATATTCCTTTCACTCCCTGCAAATAACAACTCTCTTCTTTGTCAATAATAACATGTCGTTTTAATTGTTGACTTTTCACTAACTGTTCCAACTCCTCATTCCGCATTCCTCAGGCTATGGCGTTTTCAGTGGAATGCGGCGTTTTGAGTTGACGAATTGCCAAAGTGCCGGGTCGCGATAAAGATATTTTACCAACTTGGAAGATGTAAAGCCGAGACTTTTTGCGGCTCCTGCTGGAGCCCAATCTTTTTCTGCCAAATGATCTAATAGAACGGCACACCATAATGGGTAATCCGCATGAGTCATTGCGACTTCTGGACGAATTAATTCGGACGGCGCGCAACGAAAGTTAAAAGCTATTTTAAAACGCAATTTATTCAGTGCATTACGGCGATTGAGGTGTTGGCTACGTTCAGAACAATCTTCAGCGGTTAAACCGCTTGGAAGATGTCGAACTCGCACTGCTGATGAGGTTTTATTGCGTTTTTGACCGCCACTTCCAGAGCCTTTGAAGAATTCCAAGACGCATTCCGCTGACAGCTGGTTGTCATCTTCACGTAGCCATAAATCACGTTTTTCCATAGTAGATTTTTCCTGGAATATATACTGGTTTCGGTTAAAACCTTAAATTTCGCTTGTTGCTTTTTGGTATATTGCCTACTTTTTTTTGCACGATGCAAGCATCGCACTGCAAAAAGAGGGGAAAAATCTCCTCAAAAAATCAACGGCACGTTTTTTAAAGTTTTTGTCCTCAAAGAGTATAGATAAAAAAATGGCGGGAGCGGCGGGACTCGAACCCGTAACATCCACCGTGACAGGGTGGCACTCTAACCAATTGAGCTACGCCCCCGCTTGTAATTAAGCAAAAAACTAAGCGGAAAATAAAAATAAAAAAGTAAAATGAGAAAATGGCGGGAGCGGCGGGACTCGAACCCGTAACATCCACCGTGACAGGGTGGCACTCTAACCAATTGAGCTACGCCCCCGC
>DLIO01000048.1:3070-3240 GCA_002483765.1 Lentisphaeria bacterium UBA7640
AACCAATTGAGCTACGCCCCCGCAACTCAATAATACAATTTTATTGAACTCATAACTTAGGCTAACTTTGTTTTTTTGCAAACTACAAAACAGTTTTTTTGTTAAAATATCAGCTTATGGAAAATTTCCTGGCAATTATTGAAGATAAGTTGGAGAGTTGGCGAGTTGGA
>DLIO01000048.1:3489-20458 GCA_002483765.1 Lentisphaeria bacterium UBA7640
TTTAACACAGAGACACTGAGCCACGGAGGAGGAAAAGCAGTTAGAATTAGGGGGAGCTCTCACTTTCCCCGACCTTTTACTTTCCTATCAACTGACAAGGATTCCATGTTAGTTGCTTTTTTGTCGTTTTTCTCCGTGCCGCCGTGGCTCCGTGTTAAATTCCCTTCCCCCATTCCCATGTTGGTCAGTGTTAGTCCTCCTGTAACCAAGCGAAACTGTAGAATGCGAGCGATGGATTTGTCGTATCCTGAATTCTGATGCATTCGTTCTACAGTTTGAGTCCGCTGCTAAATTCCTTTCCAATCGCAGAGGCGTGCCAACATCCACCAGAAAGCCTGTCCTTTGAGAGCGGCGTTAAGAGGCTTGCTGTGCGCTGCTTTTGCGGGTAGCGCAAATTTATGTTCCGGATTGTTATTCAGCCACTCAACTGCCCAGTTTTTAGTGATCCGGCCATCTTTGTAATCACAAGTATCTCTGGCGTTGAGTTCCATGTAATTTACTTTGCCGTCAGGATCGTAGCTTTCGATATCAGCGAAGTCGAACAAAACTTTATTGTTGGCTTTGCAGAATGCGCGGATTTGATCGTTACGTTGATTGAGATTGCCGTTTTTTCCTGAACCGTCGAGGTGTCCGGTCATATAAACGAAAGTCACCAGCGGGAACTCTTTTTCTAAACCGTTCATCAAATCAAGATAGGTTTGAATATTTTGTTCAGACGCTTTGCTGACTTGTCCGCACCATGACCAGATAATTAGATTGCAATCCCATTTGGAATCTTTTAGCAAATCCCTCGTTCGTTCAGCCCAAGTTGTGCGGTCGGGATTGCCGAGATCGCCTTTCGGGGTTTTGTCGAGAAAAAATAGGCCGTCTTTGCTTCGGCCAAAAGTAAATAGTGATGGCTTGTCGTCGCGAAGCGCTTGCATTCCCGACACTATCTGGCTACCGTGTGAAGTATGTCCGTAAGCAACCTTAAAGGTCTTTTTTGCCTTTTCGATATACTCGGCAGGAACTTTGTCGATCGCGGTACAGTTGTGGTCAATAATCAATGCTGTTTTGGTTTTCGCGGCGGCAAATGACGGCGCGATAGTCAACGCTGCTAGTAACGCACTGGCAACTACACTTTTGGTAACGATTTTTTCGATCATGGGAACCTCCATTGGTTTTGTTTTTTTACAATTTTGGGAAAGTCAATTTCTACTACGGAAAATTCTTTCAGGATTCACATTGGGCATTCCTGGACGTCTGAATTTTGCTAATACTGCGTCAACATCATATTCTGTGCGAATTGAATCAATGGTATTGTTTTCAGTATTGTAAATCGCAGCCGCGGCTCGCCAATCCATGTCGCGCGGTTGCCCTACCGAGCCGACGCTGATTAAAAATTTTGCGGCAATTTTTTGTGGTATTTTTTTTCGCTTTAACACCTGCATCTTGATGTTTCCATCTGCTGCTGAAAACAGCAACGGAATGTGCAGATGTCCGCAAAAAGCCACTCGTGATTCCTGCAGGTAGAAATGCATTTGTGCGGTGCTCTGATCAAGAATGTAGGGCCAATATTCACCAGTAACGCACTCCATAGAGGCATGTACCATCTGTATTCCAGCGTACTTCATTTGCAGCGGTAGTTTATCAAGCCAGTCGCGACGTTTTTGATCTATTTTTTTTTGTGACCACAGAATCATGATTTCAGCAGTCTTTTGCATGTTCCATTCCAACTTTCGTGTAATGTCTATGGCAAATACGTCGTGATTGCCTTTAATTGATTTTATTTTATGGTCAATTAAAAAATCAATACATGCTACTGGATCGGGACCATATCCAACAATATCACCGAGGCAGACAATGCGATCAACTTTAGCTTCCTCAAGTTTGCTGTAAATCGCTTGCAATGCTTCGAGATTACTGTGAATGTCGCTGATGATTCCAATGCGCATAACAACTCCTCAGTTGTGCACGGTGCTGGATTTTATTTCCGAAACAATGACCGTAGTTCCATCGTTTTTTTCATCACATCGTCCGCTTTGGTAATTTCAGTTACCATCGCGATCTGGCGCGCGCCCGCCGCGAGCAACTCGGGAATATGTTGCGCTTTGATTCCGCCCATGACGCTGAATGGAATTGACAACCCAGGTGCAATACTTTTAAGCATTTTAATGCCAACCGCGCCACAGCTGACGTGTTTTGTACTGGTTGGGTAAATTGGTCCAATATTGATATAACCAGCGCCATCGCGAACAGCGTCGGACGCTTCATGTGGATCGTGGGTGGAGACGCCGAATAACAGTTGCGGCGCGATCTGTTTTGCCGCTACCAACGGCAAATCCTCTTGTCCAAGATGAACGCCATCGGCGTTCAGTGCCAGCGCCACGTCGGTATGATCGTTGATAATCAGCAGAACACCGTGTTCGGCGGTAATTTTGCGATATTCAATACCGAGTTCATATATTTTGTTTTTGCACAAGTTTTTTTCGCGAAGTTGAACTACTTTGACGCCGGCTGAAACGACCCCGCGCAACACCTCAAGCGGATGGCGCCCATTGCAGAATTCGGATGAAATAACCGGATAAATATCGGCTTGAGCGAATGCTTTAATGCGTTCGTCCAGATCAGTAAAAGGTGATTTTAACATGGTAAGGTCCTTGGGGTAAATTGCGGGCAATCATCCATCGGCATGGTGGTTCGTCCATGAAAGCCGCAACGGGTTATAAATGGGTGGTCTATAAAGTGCGCACAATCTTTACAGAAATTTTTTTCATCAGGCGCAACATCCAACGTGATTCTTTTTTCTGCTTTGAAGTCCAATAGTTTTTCTAGTGATTTTAACGAGGTTTTGCTTTTTGTTTCATCAGATTCTGTCGGTTCGCCAACTTTAGCATTGCATAATGTGCAAACTAAAATGACGCCACGTTTAACCCAACCGTCCATCTCATTTTTTTCTTTGATTACAGTTTGTTCTTGACAGACTGGGCAGATTACTTTATCACCAGTTTTCATATTATGTAACTCCTCTTTATAATTCGCGCGCGCATCATGCGCGCGCGAATTTGAATCTCATAGTTATCACTATTTAGTGTCATTTTTTGGTGTTTCATTTTCGATCGGCTCAAACAGGCGTAGATATTCAACATCTTTCCTGTTGTATTCGACGCGCACGCCAGGTTCAGGACTGAAAAATACTTTGTCTTTATCTTGCGAATACAATAAACCGATGGCTGGCTTCGAACCTTGTAGTTTTAGTTCGGCATTAGCAACCCACATATTGACCGGTTTTATACGCATTATTTCTCCTTTGACTAATTCAACTTCATACATTATCTGTGGAGGCTGCGCGCGACGGTGGGCGAACATCAAAGTGTATTTGCCGGCATTTAAACCGCGCAATGAAATTAACTTTGAAAGCAGGCCGGTTTCGTCTTTTTCACTGACACCAATTTTTTTGCCGTTGAGGTAGATTTCGACTCCCGGAGGATTGACCACCAGATCAAGGCCGCTGGTATTTTGCGATAATTCAAAATGGGCGACGACATTCTGGCCTGGGACTATTTCCACTTTGCGATTTTGAACGTCATAATTGGGCAGTGAAACAGCGACGTCGTAACTGCCGGGTTGCATTTTCTCTAATTTTTGCGGGGTTGAACCGTGTGGTTTGCCATTGAGTGACACTTGCGCTTTCGTTGGGATGGACGTTATCTCAATTGAACCAAGTAAAATTGGCAATACCAAGTTTTCATTTTTCTCAGAGTTTTTCGCCACAATAACTGTTTTTGTGATATCGGCGTAATTTGGAGAAGATAGTTTTAATTCGTAACGTCCTTCTTCCAAATCTGCGCGGTACGGAGTATTGCCGACTAATTTGCCATTTAAATAGACGGAAGCACGGCTGGGTTTTGAGTTTATGATTAAACGTCCAATGTTACTGGTCAATGAAACCACTACCTCACGTGGACGTTCATCATTAATTTTCCAAGTGACATTGCGTGCTTCAAAACCGGCTTTTTCAATAGTTGCTTCATAGGTTCCAAGTTCAAGGTTTTGAATAACCAGTGGCGTCACTCCTTTTGACTGTTTATCGAGAATGACTTTTGCTCCGGTTGGCGTACTTTTGATCAATACGCTGGCGGTCAACGGAATTAGTGTGACCTGTTTTTCCGTTGAGGTTCCTCTCTTTAAGTCTAGATTGAGCCATTGCGTATGGTGGTTTTCCAGTTCTATGCGCAATAGGTAATGGCCAGGTTTAGGATTAAACTGGTAAGGTGTTTTCCCGATTTCAGCATCACCTCGATAAATTGTTGCGCCAGTTGGTTCAGAACTGATTTTCAACAATGTTTTTGGCGGTTCAACTTTTTTGCCAAAAAAACCAGACATCGTCACAGCGATGCTGATTCCGGCTAATATAGTGACGAGTTTTCCTAATTTATTCATTATCTTCTCCTTCTGCGGATTTCCCGGTCATATTGAAGTCGTTTTTTAATGCATGCATTATACGCTTTTGACCCCTCCGGAACCAGTCTCATGTACGATTCCAGAACCTCTTTTGCTGCAACAAAATCGCTCAGATTAGCCAACCTAACCAGCTCGAAGTTTAAATCTTCTAGTAGTTTTTTACGCAAAGTTTCTGCTTCATTTTCACGTTTGCGCGCTAAATCCCATATTTTAGGTTTGGGTTGGAACTGATCGAGGTATTCGACAGCCAAACGGAAACGCATAATTGCTTTTAGAATGTTTTCAGGATTGGCTTCGCGATTATGATATAATTCTTCTGCTTTATTATAGTATTCAGTAGCTTGTTGAATAATTTCGTCCGGGGACATGGAGATAGTTTGCAAGCCATATTGTGCTGCGAAATCTTTGATCAATAACTCAAAAGTCTCAAATGAATTGGGCGCATAAGAAATATTTTTTATTGTAACTTTATTGATCTTGCGATTACCAGCAATCATTAAAGTTCGTTCTGAACTGGTCTCGCCACTTGAGCTGTCGCTATAAAGGGGATCCAGCGTGAAAAAACCAGTTTTATCAATCTCTTTGCGTATATCATCAAGATAATGTTTCGGCATTTCATCTATTTCTTTCGTGAAATGGCGTTGGGATTTGATGTCGTCAATACTAAAATATGCCTTTTCGTCATCAAGATTCAGTACAAAACGAAAGATATTATCGCGGTCAATCAATTCTTTGGTGTATTGCAGAACGAAAGGAGCAGGTTTTTTCGTTGTCGCGGCAACGTTGGTATTCCTGATTCTTTCATTGTCCTCGGTAACTTTGTAGAAAATAACGGCAAAAATAATTACCGCCGCTCCTAGCATGGTATAAAATAATAGGTTAGAAATACGACGTTTCTTGCTATCGGCCGGGGTTTTTGTATCGGCTTGCGCTTTTGCCGCTTTTTTTTGGAAAAAATTAATATTTTTATTTTCGAAAATTGACAAATCTGTTTTTTCTGGCACCGGAGCTGGAGGCGGCGGTGCAAGGTTTTCGGTTTTCGATAAACTTGGGGGTTTTATAGAGATCATCGGTTTACTTGGTGGTTCCGATTGGGGAGGAGCAGAGTGAAAAATTATTTCTGTCACTTCGTCACCTGCTTGCTCTTTTTGTGAAATAATCGAAGCGACATCCTTAGCCAAATCTCTTTTCTTGCCAAAACGAATATTTTGATCTCCGAGTGAGATAACGTCAGTCTCTTTGAGCTGATATGGAGCATTAATCAGGTCGCCATTAACCTTAGTGCCGTTGGTACTTTCCAAATCGGAAATCATCCATAAGCCATCAGCAGTAGTTTGCAACAATGCGTGATAACGCGATACTCCTCCAGTGTCTAGGACTACATCATTATCCAATTCACGCCCAACCTTGAGTGAATTCTTTTTTAAATCAAGACTCTCTCCAGCCTTGCTTCCATTCAAAAAATATATTTTCATTCACCGCCTCTTTGTAGTGATATTGGTCTGATTGTTCCTAAGTTGCCACTTGTTTTTAACTTTTTTACAGTATCCGATGTTAATTCGCTATTCAAGTCAATTTTGTCGCCGATTTCGGTTCCCGTTCGTTCCAAAGTCCCTGCCGGAAGTTCAATCACGGCTTTCGCTTGTCGGCACCGTAGCAATGGCGTCCATGGCGCGACTGCATGGTGCAATGCACAAATGCTGTTTTCTTTATCCACAAACACAACGTCAAGTGGTATGGACATGAAAAACGTATGAACCATATTGCAACGGTTAAATACCATCGCATCAAAAGAATTTTCTTCAAATTGTCTTCCGATCATGCCACGCAAACGTTCACCCCACATTATCGCATAATAAGGTTCCCGACTTAAACAATTCAATTTAGTTAAATTAACAATCATCGTTAAAACATCGCTAATGCTTGAAGGATAATTGGCGCCATTAAAATCAAAAGTACTGCTGGGAAAATAAATAATGCCATCGGAAATAACATTTTCACTGGCGCTTCAGCGGCCATTTTTTCGGCGCGGGTGAAACGTTTACTGCGCAAAAGTTCACTTTGAATTCTTAATAGATTGCCAATGCTAACGCCAAGTTCGTCTGCCTGAATAATCGCATTCATTACGGTTGTTAAATCGGACTGCCGGACGCGATTGACCAAATCACGAAGCGCGGTTATCCGTTTTTTCCCAAGTTGAATCTCTTTAAAAGTACGATTCAGTTCTTCCCCAAGCGCGTCGGTTTTGCGTCGCGCCAGCACATCTCGCAGCGAATTTAAAAAATCTTTACCCGCTTCGACTGAAAGTGACAACAGATCCAGTACATTCGGCAATGCCTTCATGATTTCGCGATGACGTCGATTGACTGCGCTACGCAACCACGCGCCAGGATAAATATAGAGGCATAGCCAAACCGCGGCTCCTGCAATAATGTGTCCTGAAAATGCCAAGATTAACATCAGCAATATGCCAACGAAAAATAATAAAATACGCACAGCAATAAAGTCTTCACCGTTGATTTGTTGACTAAATCCACCCATCATCAACAGATCATCCGCTTGTTTGCGCAAAGTCGTGAAAACTTCGTGCCGCGCCAGTGGGCGCACATTTGGCGTTAGCGGTAGGAATATTTTAATCAGCACTGGTATATTTTGAGTCGTTTCTTCTTCCATTTTTTTATCTAATTCCATTTTCTGCAGAATAGAAAAGACTAACAGAAGAAATGCACAGACGGCGATTCCTGTGCATGTTGCGGCTAATATAGTTAAAAAATCATTCATGAATTCACCTCTAAATATCGATGTTGATGATTTTGCGAATTACCATAATTCCAATTCCGATTAACACGGCGGCAGTCATCATAACAAAAATTCCAATCCAACTACCAAAAAACAGGTCCATCGTGGTTGGTGCCACTTTGGACATAGCGAACACCAAAATCAGTGGCATAATTGCAATTATTCCGGTTTGAAGTCGTCCTTGAGCAGTCATTGCGTTTAATTTATTGGTTATCCGGGCGCGTTCGCGAATAACTGAAGCTAATCGTTCGAAAATCATCGTTAATTCGCCACCAGTCTGACGTGCGGTGATAATCGCGGTAGTCACCAGTTCAAAATCATCGCTGCCAAGACGGGCGCACATATTGTCGAGAGCTTTTTCCAGTGGCACCCCGAGTCGGATCTCCTGCATCAACAATCTGAATTCAAATGAGATCGGTGGTTTGTTCTCATTGGCAATTGCCTCCATTGCCTGATTAATACTAAAACCCGCTTTTAGTGAACTGCTCATCGCATTCAGTGCATCTTCGAGTTGTTCGTTGAATTTTTTCAAACGTTGGCGCTTGAGGTGGCGTAGATAAAGGCGTGGTACTGGAAACGCCGCTATCGCCATGATTAAACCGAGAATAACACCTTTGCTCCAAGTGAAATTATCGCTCATGGAGGCAAATACTAAAATTGCAATAAAACCAGATAATCCACTTAACGCCAGCGTCATGTCGAAAATTTTATTCGATGGCAAATTAAGCAGAACATCATCTAATTCAACCTCAGCTTCTTTGAGAAAACGTTCGTGATAGCGTGCCGAAGTGTAAGCAACAAAATCGATAATCACCAGCGCTGCGGAGGCGGCGCAAAGTCCCGCGAAAATACTCGGCAAATAAGCACTGTTAAAAAACATATCCATTATGACCTCCTGCTTGCGCTTTTTTCAGGATCAAAGATCGAAATGTCGAGGTCGAGCCGCGCCCGTTCAATCTCCTCCAGATAGGATGGGATATTGCCAGTCGGCTCATGATGCCCGATAATCCGGTTCTCTGAATCCCAACCTGTCTGTTTAAATACGAAAATATCCTGCATGGTGATGACTTCACCTTCCATTTTCGTGATTTCACTGATATTCGTGATGTTTCGCGAACCGTCGCGCTGACGGCTTGCTTGAACTACCAGACAAACTGCAGAACAGATCTGCTCGCGGATCGCACGCAACGGCAGATCAAATCCCGCCATCAGAACTAGTGTTTCCAAGCGCGCTAAGCAGTCGCGGGGCGTGTTCGCGTGAATTGTGGTCAGAGAACCGTCATGTCCAGTGTTCATAGCCTGGAGCATGTCTAGAGCCTCGCCACCACGACACTCACCGACAACAATGCGGTCAGGGCGCATACGCAGTGAGTTGCGCACTAGATCGCGAATAGAGACTTCGCCGCGACCTTCAATATTTGGCGGACGCGATTCCAGTCGAACCACGTGTTCCTGATTCAACTGTAATTCCGCCGCATCTTCAATGGTGACGATTCGTTCACGATTTGGCAAAAAAGAACTAAGTACATTCAATAATGTAGTTTTACCGGAACCCGTTCCACCAGAAATAACAATATTTTTGCGCACCAGAACTGAAACTTCTAGGAAGCGCGCCATGTCAGCGGTCAGTGAACCGAAATTAATTAAGTCAGAGACTTCGTATGGATTTTTCGAGAACTTACGGATAGTGATTGATGGGCCAACTAGCGATAGTGGGGGAATAATGGCGTTGACACGCGAGCCGTCTGGCAACCTAGCATCAACCATCGGCGAACTTTCATCAATGCGTCGGCCTAATGGCGAAACAATTCGCTCAATTGCCGCCATCACCTGCGCGTTGTCGGCAAAAGCGGTATCAGTCCGGAATAACGTGCCTTTCTTCTCCACAAACACCTGATTGGAGCCGTTAACCATGATTTCGGTAATATCATCGCGTTCAATCAAGTAATCAAGCGGGCCAAGTCCGATTGCTTCTTGAATCATTTCGCGTTCCACCATTTCGTGCGATACTCCTGACGGTAATGGGATGCTCAGTTCGCTCAAGATTTCCCGAATGGTAGTTTTTGCCCGATCGGACAGATCTTTTTCGCTGACGCCGGACAAGACCATTTTTTTCAGATTTAGTCGTTTGAGTAACTCAAAATGAGCGCGACGTTTAATTTCTTGAATGACTGGCCGAGCCGTTTCTGGTACGCCAGAAATAACTAAAAGCGGAATAGGTGCCCGGGTCGGATTCACGCTACCCGGCAGGCGCGGTTTGAGAATATTTTCGCTCGGTGGATTCGCTGATTTTTCATCATGCAGAACTGGCGGTGCTTTGGGAGTTTGTGGAAGCTGTTGAACTGGCAGCGGCGCGGCACTTTCTATTTTTGGCCCTTTGGCGAAAATGGACAACCGCCCAATTTTAATGGTCATTCCCGGATCAACTCGAAATGGCGTATTCGGCGTCAACATCTCGTCGTCAACATAGGTGCCATTGGCACTGCCTAAGTCAGTTACTTCGAACGTATTGTCGCGAACAATAAACTGAGCGTGCCGTTCAGAAATTTCCGGCATCTCCAGTTGGATATGACATTGTCTGCCTGCTCCGACAATATACGAACCCGGCGCCAGTTTGCCTAGCGTATCACCCTGACCGGGTTGACTGATAATAATCTCAAACATGCTTAATAATCCGCCGTTTTAGGTTGTTATCTGACTCGTTGAAGTGATTCACGTGCCTGATTGTAGCCAGGAATGTTTTGTTCCAGATATTTAAAATTAACACTCTGTAAATCTTTAGTGAACCCAGATTCTTCAAAATTACGTAAACTTAAACTGAGTTTTCCTTTTTGACTGGCAAAAATAATCATCTCAACCTCTTTCGGAGTCAGTTCAAGTGAAACCGTGCTGTAACCACTGCGCCCTTCTGGCGAGTTGTTTACATTCCAGTTGCTGCCGGTCGCGAGGATTTTAACATTCTGCAAAATGGTCAAAGTCAGCGTGTCCAAGTTATTATCTCCGCGCGCTTCGGGAAAACGGAACGTTCCAATAATATCGACGTTGTCGCCGGGTTTGATTAAGTTGGTAACTGCCGAAACACTATCAACTGGAATCGAAATGGCTCGATAGTTTTTTCTAATCACACCGGCTAGACCGCTGGCACGGCTGTAAGTTTGTTGAATATCCGCCCAATGCAGGCGTTCATTTTTTTCTTTGGAAATGGCCAATTTACGGCCAATTAGCCGTGAAACCTGATTCCATCTAATTTCATTACTAAAGCCACTACTAGTTGACCTTAACCTACGAACGCGATCCGCCGCCACATCCTGTTCGCGGATAACCTCACCACTCGCTATTTCGCGGGTTGTTTTGATTAAGTCCACCAACTCAGTGTCACCTTGAATCTTGCGTCGTTCGGACTGGATTTGTGAGTAATTTAAGAGAAAAGCGATTATACCGAAAAAAACAGCGGCAAATAATAATAATTTCTGTTTCATGCTATACTCCTTAGAAATAAATTAGTACCTCAAATATATTACCTTAAAAAATGAATTACAACCGTTTCGGCGAATAGAATTGCAACAAGATTTTCATAGGTTTTAAATTATCTTATATTTGAGTGTTGCAACCATGAAAAATAATTTTCTGGTTAATGGAAATTTGTGGTTTTGAGAATAAATAATATTGACATTTTAGGTTGGGGCGTTATTTTTAATCCCGTACTCAGCATATAATTTAAAATAATGAATACGGAGAATCCTATGAAAATGCAAGGCGTTTATACAGCACTGGTAACACCTTTCGACAATAATGGCGATGTTGATTTTGTTCGCTTTAAAGAATTAATAAAAATGCAAATTACTGCGGGAGTGGATGGTATTATACCGGTCGGAACTACTGGCGAATCTCCAACCCTGACCACCAAAGAACATATTAAAGTTGTACGTACCGCTGTCGAAGCCGCCGCTGGAAAATGTCCTATAATTGCAGGAACCGGGGCCAACAGCACCGCCGAAGCTTTGGAATTGACTGTGCTAGCCAAAGAAGCTGGCGCCGATGCTTCACTTCAAGTTGCCCCTTATTACAACAAACCAACTCAAGAAGGGCTTTACCGCCATTTTTCCGAAGTCGCTAATAAAGCTGGATTGCCGATTGTGTTGTATAATGTTCCAGGACGTTCTGGCGTTTCAATTGCTCCAGAAACTATTGCTCGCCTAAGTTCTAATGCCAATGTGATCGCAGTCAAAGAGGCTGGCGGCAGTGTTGAACGCGTTTCCTCGATTCTCGAATTGTGCGATATTACCATTTTAAGTGGCGATGATAGTTTAACGGTGCCAATGATTTCGCTCGGGGCTGTTGGTGTTATCAGTGTTGCTTCAAATATAATTCCTGCGGAAATAAAGCGTATGGTTGACGCCGCTAATTGCGGTGATTTCAAAACAGCCGCCGCATTACACAAAAAATATTACTGCATCTTTAGAGATCTGTTTATTGAATCAAACCCCATCCCAGTTAAAGCGGCGATGGCACTGAAAGGCTGGATTGAAGAAGTCTACCGTCTGCCTTTGTGCGTCATCAGCGATAAGGGGCGCGAACAACTGACCGCGTCACTCAAGAAGTGTGGATTTATTTAAACTTCAGCGTTGGCGCAGTAAAAATGTTTATATCGTAGAAGAACATCATCAAGTTCTTCTACCTTGGTCTTTAGAACGCCTTAAACTCAAAACTGCGCCGATAGTTTTAACTCTCGATCATCATACCGATGTCTTGCCAGCTTTTGGTGAGAGAATTCCAGTTGAACATCAACAATTTAGTCGCACTCCCGATACAGTTCGTCGAGCTATTGACGATCTGCGTCATGACGAACACCTTGATTTTGCCATCCGCTCTGACATCATCAGTCGTGCAGTTCTGTTTTCGCATGTCAATTATGCTGAGAACGTTAATCCTGCGATTAAAATCATCAATTTTGAAAATCTGCCAGAATACCCTTCAACTCCAGAGTTGCGCGTTAAACTACAGGAATATTATGGTCGTGTGTTAGAAAATGATTACTTACAAAAATGTCTAAAAAGTGCGGAATTTTTGCCATTCGAACAACTTTTTATTCTCGATATTGATCTTGATTATTTTATTAGCGAACGCTCTATCCAACCAGAAAACAGTACTATATTCAAAATGTTGTTCGAACAATGTCATTGCGTTACTATCTCCATGGAACGCGATTGGGTGCGATTATTAAATCAAGACTGGGAAAAGTCAGACGCCGATTATTTTCTCTTAGAACTAAAGAAAATGTTTGGTTAAATCCATTAGTTTAATTGGTAACTTAGATTTTGAATTAGCGCGCGCATTATGCGCGCGCTAATTATAAAACATAATTGCATTAATTATAAATCAATTATAATATTGTCAATATGTTGTTTTACTCGTAAGGTTATCCAGATCACTCTGAGCTTGTTTTTGCCATTTTAAATTTGCTGGAAAAAATGAGTTTTGAGGATATTGTATAATTTTAAATTACAACTACTGAGGATATAATTATGGCAAAAGGAACAGTTACTCAAAAGATCATCGATCAACATTTTATTGGCGGAGAAAAAATCCCCGGCAAACCCGTGTCAATCCGCATTGATCAAACACTGACCCAAGACGCGACCGGAACCATGGCGTATTTGGAGCTCGAAGCGATGAAAATCCCACGAGTCAAAACTGAACTCTCTGTCTCTTATGTAGATCACAATATGATGCAGAATGGTCCCGAAAATCGCAATGATCATCTTTATTTGCAAAGCGTAGCGGCAAAAATGGGCGTTCAGTTTTCCGCGCCTGGTAACGGTATTTGTCATCAGGTTCATCTTGAAAGATTCGGTATTCCGGGAAAAACCCTGCTCGGTTCCGATTCGCATACGCCAACTGGCGGCGGGATCGGCATGATGGCAATCGGCGCTGGCGGTCTTGATGTCGCGCTGGCGATGGGTGGCAAAGCATTTCGTCTGCCATATCCTAAAGTTATCGGCGTCAGATTAACTGGAACGCTCGCTCCTTGGTGCGCCGCTAAAGACGTTATTCTAAAACTACTTTCAATATTGTCAACCAAAGGCAATGTTGGTTCTATTATCGAATATTTTGGCGAAGGCGTAAAATCGCTTTCAGTTCCTCAGCGCGCGACGATTACCAATATGGGCGCCGAACTTGGCGTTACCACCTCAATTTTTCCTTCAGATGAACGGACTCGCGAATTTCTCGTTGCTCAAGGACGGAGCGAAAACTGGGTAGAACTTCAGGCCGATGCCGATTGTCAATACGACCAAGTTATCAAAATAAACTTAGCTGATGTCGTGCCGTTGGCGGCATGTCCGTCCAGTCCTGATAATATTAAAGCTATCGCTGATTTGGGCGATCTGAAAGTTGGTCAAGTGATTATCGGTTCTTGTACGAACAGTTCATATCGCGATCTCGCGATGGTGGCGATGGCGCTGAAAGGGCGACATGTTTCTTCCGAGGTCACGCTGTCAATTGCTCCAGGTAGTCGTCAAGTTTTGGAAATGCTGGCGCGCAATGGCATGCTGGCCGATATTATCGCAGCTGGCGGACGCGTTCTGGAAACTGGTTGCGGTCCCTGTATTGGGCAGGGCCAAAGTCCCGCGGACGACACGGTAACCGTGCGCACCTTTAACCGTAACTTTGCAGGCAGAACCGGCACTAAAGGAGATCAGAATTATCTGACCAGCCCAGAAACCGCAGTAGCAGTCGCGCTTACCGGCAAAATGACTGATCCACGTCAATCGGGTATTGAATATCCCAAAGTGATAGAACCGGAACAATTCCTGCTCAATGATAGTATGATTTTTCCAGCAGGAAACGAAGCCGATACCGAAATTATTCGTAAACGCACTATCGGCGCACCGCCAACTAATAAACCACTGGCCAAAGATCTTGATGGTCGGGTAGTTATTAAAGTTGGCGACAAAATTACCACTGATCATATTATGCCCGCAGGCATTCATCTCAAATTGCGCAGCAATATTCCAGCATATTCACAAGTAGTTTTTGAATGTTTCACTGAACCGGATAAACCGAGTTTTGCTCAACGCGCCGCCGCCGTGCGCGATGCTGGACATCACGGCGTTATCGTCGGGCGTGACAGCTACGGGCAGGGGTCGTCGCGCGAACACGCCGCAATTTGTCCAATGTATCTCGGCATCAAAGCTGTAATCGCTTTGGCGATTGAACGCATTCACTCCGCGAATCTGATCAACTTCGGTATTTTGCCGTTGATCTTTGCTGATCCAGCCGATTACGACGCGGTCAAAGAAAATAGCGTGATTCGCATTGAAAATGTTCGCGAACAATTGGCAGTCGGCAAACCTGTTACTGCGCTGCTTGATGGTAAAAAAATTACACTGACCCACAAATTGTCGGATGAAGATATCCGAATAATTGTCGCTGGTGGCATGCTCAACTGTGCAAACTGATTATGAATCTACGCAATATGATTCCGGGCGATTGGCGCAAAGAATTGAAAGACGTGATCAATTCTGAAAGCTTTGCTCAATTAGAGCTGTTTCTTGAAGAAGAATATGAAGCAAACACGGTTTTTCCGATACAGAAAAATATCTTTGCGGCAATGCGTCTGACGCCATTTGATAAGGTCAAAGTGGTTATTCTTGGACAAGATCCCTATCATGACACTGGACAAGCGCACGGTTTGGCTTTTTCCGTCAATCCTGGCGTGAAATATCCGCCGTCATTGCGCAATATCTTCAAAGAACTCCAAGATGATCTTGGCTGCGTGCCGCCTGACTCTGGTTATTTGGAAGATTGGGCAACGCAGGGAGTGTTACTGCTGAATGCCGTTTTGACCGTGCGCGCGCACACTCCGGCATCGCATCAAAAATACGGGTGGGAAGAGTTCACCGACGCCGTAATTAGTAAATTGAGCGAACGCACCGAGCCGATAATCTTTGTATTATGGGGCGCTCCAGCGCGCGCGAAATCCGCGTTAATTGATCAGTCAAAACATCTGATTATTGAATCTACGCATCCTTCGCCGTTATCGGCCTATCGCGGATTCCTCGGCAGTCGCCCATTCTCGCAAATCAACCAAGAGCTAATCCGTCGCAGCCAAGAACCGATCTACTGGATTAAAGACGTAGTAGATCTCACCGGTCAACTACTATAGTCCCAGGGTTACGGGAAAATAAGTGGTAAAAGTAAAAATAATTCAGACTTGAGGTCACAAATTGTGACCTCTCTTGATAAAAAATTGTAGAATGTTTAAAATCTGAAAATGATGAAACTGGCATGACTAATGAGCTGTTTTTATTTTACCGAAAGCAAAATACAATGCTTCATATTTTACTTTAAAGCAATAAAGTAAAATAAGTTATCTGACTCCGCAGGTACGGTTATCCGCCAGATATGCAAAAGCTGGCAACCGAAACAGTCTTAAAGCAAGCAGAAATGATCGCAGAAGGATTAACCCGTAAGCAATAAATTACCGAAGGTTAAAATCTTTGTAAATCTAATCTTTACTTCGTGCGCGCATTATGCGCGAGCAAAGTAAAGAGATCAGTTATGGAGTGTAGACATATTTAACTTACCGAATGACATGGCGTCTGTATTCCCAATATTGGCGTGTTCTACGAGATTGCTGTTTTTTTACATCTCCGGCATTTAGATATTGAAGTTGTTTGTTGAAGTAGTTTGAACCTTGATATTGCTTTTTATTGCCTATTATGGTATCTTAAATCGTGAACAGTTGCATGCTCTGCTGAATTTGTTCATCTCATAATGGTAAAAACGCATATGAATTAATTGAATTTTCCAAGGAGGAAAGCGTATGAGCTCTTTGTCCATCGTAGAAAAACGTATTTTTGAAGACCTATTTGGTATGAGTACTGGATACGTCCTTGGTGATGATTTAACTAACGCTACCTTTGCAGGGTTATTTCGTGATAACGTTGGAATCGACATAGATGCCGATGAGTATGCTTTTAACGGCACCTCAAAAGCTAAGCGTTTGAGAGCATTTTGGGAGGTTCAGTCGGACTTGCTGGTTGGTAAGATTTTGACCGAGTTATTAGAAATATGGAATTATAAAAATCCTTCTCCAGACAAGCAAACCCAAGCTTGTTACGAGAAAGCTCTTTCCATTGCAAATCGTCTGCAAGGCAAAGCAATTGTTGTCGAAGATACCGAAGATACTTTTCTCAGACAACAATTTTCTAAACTTGATGTCAGCAAAATTGGATTGGAGGAATCATTGATTACGGTAATCCAAGTTAGGCTGGAAGAAGCCCAGAAATGCCTTAAGGTGGATGCCCCATTATCAGTGATATTTTTATCTGGTAGTATTCTTGAAGGCATTCTTCTAGCGGTGGCCAGTAAGAATCCTAAAGCCTTTAATCAGGAAAAAAGTTCGCCTAAAGACGAGAATGGAAAGGTAAGGAGTTTTCCTGATTGGAGTCTGGCTCAGCTTATCAATACCGCGAATGATGCAGGTTTTTTGAAACTGGATGTCAAGAAGTTTAGCCATGAATTGCGTGATTTTCGCAACTATATTCATCCTCACCAGCAATCTATGTCTGGGTTTAATCCAACCAAACACACAGCGGAAATCTGTCTACAAGTTCTTAAAGCTGCAATAGCAGATTTAAGTGGAGGTAGATAGTCGTGTTAAAATGCACCAAAGAAAGACTAGAAATAGTCTCTCAAATAGGCTCTTCTGCATTTTGTGTAA
>DLIO01000105.1 GCA_002483765.1 Lentisphaeria bacterium UBA7640
CTATTTTTCATTCGGAATTGCTGAAATGAGAGTTGGAGAGTTGGGCGAACCGAAGCAATCTATGGATACATATCCCCTGCGTTTTTAGAAAAATTGGCATTTATATCTGACATAGTGGAAAACAACTTATTTTCAACTATATTAACCGCCAATATTTGATAACTGAAACCGTGAACTTCTTGATGCGGTTTGTGGAAATAAGATACGTAATGGAACCACAGGAAAAACCGAAATGCATATCGCTTTTAAAACATTTATTACTCTGATTGTTTTCTGTCTGAGCGTTGTTGTCGTATCCGCAAGTGATAGCGATTCCAACCTTAAATATCAGCAAGGACTGAAGGCAAGAGAATCTCGCAATTATTACGATGCCGCAAAACTATTTTTGGATGCTGAGCTCTTGGCTGACACCGTTTCATTGAAAGCAAAAGCTGCCAAGTCTGCGGCAGACGCTTATCGTGATGCCAACGTTCTTTATCGGGAGTTTCAGTGTATCGAAAAGCTGTTGGCCAGCTATCCTGCATTAATCAATTTTCCCATGTTGATCGACCGCGAATATGAAATTGCCGATCTTTTCTTTGCCGGCCATCGCGATCCCGCATATTGGCCGTTGCGCTGGGTTCCATGGTTGAAAGGCGAAGATCATTCTGAGGAGATCTATGCCAAAGCGCTCAAACATGCGCCATTTGCTCACTCTTCGCCGTCGGCAAAATTGCGGTTATCAGCGTTACTGATTGACAAGGGAAAGCCACAGGAAGCAATGCCGCATTTGCGTGAAATTATTGAAAAACACAGCTCGTCAAAAATTTGTAAATTTGCTTACTTGGAACTCGGCACAGCGTTGTTTGAGTTGTCACAGCATGGAGATGGAGATGGCAAATATAATCAAGAATGTGTACGAATCCTAAAAGAATTTATCCAAAAATTTCCCGATGCTCCGGAAGCAGATTGGGCAAAGAAAACAATTTTAAAATCTAAAGACACGGCGGCGGAGCGAATTCTTGGGATTGCGCAGTTTTATGGTCGTATCGGACGAGAAGCACCGGCTGAGCGTTATTTGAGTGACATCTTGCGCAGCTATCCAGATACAGTAGCGGCGGAAAAATCCGAAGCTCTATTGGCAGAGATGGATAAGACTTTTGCTCCGGAAGCGTTTCGTCCTGAAATTGAGAGCCGCGTTCAAACCTTTCCCAATACGCCAATCCCAGCAGAACATTCAGAATTGTTAGTGGTGCCAGAAAACAGCGGTGGCAAATGGTTGTTGCCGATTCGCGATTTGGGTTTGAGCAAAGTCAAAGAATATCGTAAAGGAGCAGAAGAACAATGAAAATCGGATCGCGTTGGTTGAGCATTATAGCCGTTTCGGCATTAATGTTGCTGATCGGGGGATGTTATAATATTGGTTACATGGGGCATCCGCAAATTGAAAGTATTGGCGTCGCAACGGTGACTAACCAGACCACTAGCTATAATGCCTCATTTGAAATGCGCAATCTTTTGTGCGAACAATTTATGAATGACGGCACCTATAAGCTTAAAAACATCAACGAAGCGGACTGTTTGGTTTATGCCAATATTGTCGATTTTTTAGTGACTAAAAGTCGCGACACTTCTCGCGATGATGATGTTACATTCCGCGTTATTGAATGGCGGATAACAGTTAACGTTGAATTTACTGTGATTATTCCAGGACGTAAAGAACCAGTAATTTCCAAGCGCATTGTAAGTGGCACCGCGATATTCCAATCTAGTGGTGATATGGAAAATAGTCGACGCAGTGGCTTAAGGATGGCTTGTCGTGATGCAGCGCAAACCATAGTTCAATACACGACCGAAGCATGGTAAATGTAGTTCTAGAATTAGCGCGCGCATTATGCGCGCGTGAATTCTAACCGTCAGATACGAGGAATATTTATGTCGCTTTTAGAAGTCAACAATCTTTCTATTGCATTTCGCACCGGCGAAGTTTTTTTACCGGTAGTTTCAGAGATATCTTTTGAGGTTAACGCTGGCGAAATTTTAGCATTAGTTGGTGAGAGTGGTTGCGGTAAAAGTGTTAGTTGCATGGCGTTGGCGAGGTTGTTGCCACGGAATGTGGCCAAAGTTACCGGAGAAGTTAAATTCATGCATCAAGGCGAGGTTTGCCAACCCTTGATGATGCCTGCACGGGAATTGCGAAAAATCCGTGGCGGAGGTATTGCCTATATTTTTCAGGAACCATCTTCGTCATTAAATCCAGTGTTTCGCATCGGTGATCAAATTATAGAAGCATTGGAACTACATCGTCCAGAAATTGTCGATTGTCGAGATGAAGCGATAAAATTGCTGCGACAAGTTGGGATTCCTGAACCGGAAACAAGGCTGCGCAGTTATCCACATGAGCTGAGTGGCGGAATGCAACAGCGGGTCATGATTGCGATGGCCCTGGCTGGGAAACCGTCGTTGTTGGTTGCAGACGAACCAACTACCGCGTTGGATGTAACCATTCAGGCGCAAATTCTTGAGCTTTTACAACGACTGCGTGATGAACATCAAATGGGAGTAATTTTAGTTACCCACAACCTAGGGATTGTCTCAGAAATGGCGGATCGCGTCGCGGTGATGTATGCTGGAAATATTGTTGAAACTGGCAATGCCAAGGCAGTCATCTCAAATCCACAACATCCGTATACGCGCGCTTTGCTCGCCGCCGTGCCCAAGTTAAATCATCACAATAAATCACTTTATACAATTCCTGGGATGGTTCCGCAACCTGCCGATTTCCCGCTCGGATGCCGTTTTTCCGGACGTTGCGTGGAATCAGCTCAGCGTTCAGAAAAATTTCAAACGCGTTGCCGCAATGAAAAACCTTTGCCCTGTGAAAGCGAACCCGGGCATATTAGTTATTGTTTTTTGAATTATGTTGGAGATAAAGAATGAATACAAAATCATTAATGCCATTGATCATATTTTTGACCGCAATCGTGGTTTTGACCGTAGTTCTAACTCATACTAGAACTGTACGCCGCGAAACTACCCGCGAACAGCGTAACGATTCTTTGGTGCCCAACGAGAATACACCAATTCAACTGCAACAGAATGAAAACCAAACGACTTATCTATCAAGCGCCGTCGTGTCGACTCCGGGCCAACGTTTTGGACTCGATAAAATGACGATGAATGCGGCGGCCGCGTTGGCTGCGGATGACTATGATTCGGCAATTAATTTATCGCGTACAGTATTGGTTTTCGATCCGAGAAATTATACAGCGTTGTCAGTACTTGGCAAGGCGCTGTTTGTTACTAATCGATTCGAAGAAGCAGAAGAAATCTTTTTACAACAATCTTTTTTTTACAAAAGAGATCCAGAGACATCCCATAACTTTAAA
>DLIO01000146.1 GCA_002483765.1 Lentisphaeria bacterium UBA7640
GACAGCACTATTGAGCTCTGATACGTTTTAATTTGATGTATGAACACATCGAAACAATTAGCAAGTGTATTGATGAAATAAAAGCTATTTCGGCTGAGAAAACTCCTGATTATAATCAACTGGTGCGTTGGGTGAATACCAAAGAACACCACGCCACCGAATTTCAACATGTCGTGATGCAATATTTCATGGCTCAGCGAGTGAAAGCAGTCCCAGCTGCCGATAAGAGCTATGATAACTATGTGAAGCAGATCACTTTGCTTCATCAACTGATAGTGGAGGCTATGAAAAGCAAACAATCCACTATTCATGAGATTCCCGAAAATATGAAAAAGATGCTCCACGACTTCCAGCATCTCTACGAAAAGCATTAATCTGGAAAAATACGCAGTCTAATGCGCCGTAGCTGGAATGTCAACACGCAGTAGGTTGCAAAATTTACTGATTAAATGTTGCCGATTATTAGCTGTCATATTTTTATAATAATAAGAATAGTTTTATTATCTTTGGTTTAAAAGTTGCTAATCTGATGGTATATTCAAAAGATAAACAACATAAACTTTAAGGTGTAAAAATGGAAATGAAGCTTTCTGCCAATGCAGTAGATTTTATCGATGACGCATATCTCGAAGATTTAGCGACTAATACAACCGAAGATGCCGGTCGTGTCCGGGCAATTATTGCTAAAAGTTTAAACAAAGAGCCTTTGACGGTCGAAGAAACTGCCGCTTTAATCGCTGTAGAATCACCAGATCTGCTCGAAGAAATTTTTAATGCGGCGCGTCAACTGAAACGCGACGTTTACGGCAACCGCATTGTTCTGTTCGCTCCACTCTATATTGGCAATCACTGTATCAATGACTGTACATATTGCGGATTCCGACGCAGTCTGCGCACCGCAGTACGTCGCACTCTGTCTGACGATGATTTGGTCAAAGAGGTGTCCGCACTCGAAAATGAAGGCCATAAACGTTTGATCTTAGTGTATGGCGAACACCCCGACTATACTCCTGAATTTATTGCTCACACGACTCAGGTTTGTTATGATACCAAAGTTGGTAATGGTGAGATTCGCCGTGTCAATATCAATGCCGCTCCGCTTTCGGTTGAAGGCTTCCGTGTAGTTAAAGACGCCGGTATTGGAACTTTTCAGGTCTTTCAAGAAACTTACAATAAAAAAGCCTACGCTATTCATCATCCAGCAGGAACCCGTAAAGGGAATTACATGTGGCGCTTAAATGCAATGGATCGTGCGTTTGAGGGCGGTTGTGATGATGTCGGAATTGGTGCGTTATTTGGACTATGCGATTGGCGTTTTGATGTTCTTGGTTTGGTTACCCACGCGATTTATCTCAAGGAAAACTTCGGCGTTGGCCCACACACTATCAGTTTCCCGCGTATCCAGTCTGCACACGGTCTCAATCTTGATCTGCTTCACAAAACAACCGATGCCGAGTTCAAACGGTTGGTGGCAATCCTTCGTTTGGCGGTGCCATACACTGGATTAATTATGACTGCGCGTGAATCAGCGAAGATTCGTGATGAAGTGATCGAATTTGGAGTTTCACAAATTGACGCAGGAACTCGTCTTGAAATTGGCAGCTATCAGCAAGCACGTGGGCAGAAACAGGAACTTGAGCGTGAGCAATTCAAAATCGGTGATGAGCGACAACTTGATGAAGTCATACAGTGGTTGACTTCACGTGATTTCGTACCGAGTTTCTGCACGTCGTGTTATCGCCTCGGTCGTACTGGTGAACACTTTATGGAATACGCAATTCCTGGTTTTATTCAGAAATTTTGTTCCCCCAATGCGGTATTGACCTTGAGTGAATATCTTGAAGATTATGCGTCTCCAGAAACTAAAATTGCTGGCTACGAACAGATTGACCGCGAATTAGCCAAAATCACTAATCCAGGCGAAAAAATCAAACTGATTGAACGCCTAGATAAGGTTAAGAAAGGTCAACGCGATCTCTATTTCTAAAATCTGTAGATAAATTGGTCTGTATTCGATTTAGGAATAGTATCTTTTAAGCATTAAACTATTAAGTCTTCCAAAGGTGAATGATTATGTTTTTTCGGATTCTGTTGTTATTGAGTTTTGTTGTTCTACTAAATTTCGGATTTGGTTGTGGCAAAAGGCAGGAAGTTCCTGTAGAAGATGGAAAGATCAAAGTTAGTTGTTTGATTGCGCCGATATCGTGGATTGCAACGCAAATTGGTGGCGACTATGCCAATTGCGACTCGATGATTCCTGATGGGGAAAATATTCATGCCTATAATCCTACGCCGCAGGAGATTAACCGTTTACAGTCGGCAGATTACTACTTGCTGATTGGCTTGCCGATTGAATATAAGACTATTAGCAAAGTTCTGAAAGATAGCGAAGTGGTGATTGTCGATGTTACGTCTAATATTAAACGGCGGAAAATCAGTGGTGAGGAGAATTGTGACGACTGTGGTCATGATCATGGTCATGACCATAAAGCCGATGAACATGAACAATTCACTGATACCCACCTTTGGTTGTCACCACCTAATAATCTAAAAATCGCCAAAGCAATTTGTGATATGTTAGTTAAAGCCGATCCTGCCAACGAAGCCCAATATCAGAAAAACTTAACAGAATTTACACTTAAAATAAATGATGTTGACAACAATTTAAAGCAACAATTAGCGCCTTTAAAAGGGCAGAAAATGATGGTCTATCATCCAGCCTTTGGGTATTTTTCTGACTATTACGGGATGATTCAAACTGCAGTTGAAACCGGCGGTAAAAGTCCTACTCCGAAACAACTCGAAAATATATTGAATCAGATTAGAAATCAACGCGTCAAAGTTATTTTAGTTCAGCCCCAATTTCCTCGGCACAGTGCAAAGGCAATTAGTGCCGCGACAGGAGCCAAAGTTATAACCGTTGATCCGACCCATGGCAATGTGCTGGAAACATATCAGAAAATTGCTAACGCATTAACTGAAGACGTGGAGTAAGATTAATGGGTTGTCGCGAAGTCGTCAAGATTGAAAATCTCAACTTCTCTTGGGATAACAGCGTCCTTTCGCTGGAAGATGTTTTTTTGACTATTCATGATTGCGAAATGGTTTGTATTGTTGGACCCAATGGTGGCGGTAAAACCACCTTGCTTTATCTGATGTTAGGGCTAATTAAACCAAATTCTGGTACGGTTAAAATATTAAATGAATTTCCAGATAAAGCGCGTCGCCGTATCGGTTATATGCCTCAGTATCTAAAATTAGATCTGCAATTTCCGGTCAATGTCATGGATGTTGTGCTAATGGGACGGCTTCGCCATGGTTTTTGGGGACGTTACAGTCGGGCAGATCGCGAAATTGCTGAACGTGTTCTTGATGAAATGTCGATTGCAGAACTCGCTCGAAGACCATTTGCTGAATTGTCTGGCGGGCAACGTCAACGAGTATTAATCGCTCGGGCATTAGCTTGTGAACCAGAAATTTTACTATTGGATGAACCGACTGCCAACATTGATCCAGGCTTTCAAGAACAATTTTACGAGAAGCTTCGTGAACTGCGTAAACGGATGTCCGTCGTGATTGTCTCACATGATATTGGGTTTGTTTCCAGCGAAATAGATACTGTCGTTTGTGTAAATCGTCATGTTGCAGTCCATAAATCATCAGAAATGACCCCAGAAGCAATTAGTGATATTTATGGTCATCGCATCAAGATGATTGATCATCAGCACGATTTAACCCCGCAACATTTAAAACAACATCATAAGTTACACCACATTGGAGAGCGGGATGATTGATTTTTTTAGCAGTCTTAATTCACCAGCATTGTCGTTTCTGAAATATGCTTTTTTGATTGGAATCTTCGGCAGTGTCTCTTTTGGCATTATCGGTACTTATATTGTTACAAAACGCATTGCTTCTATTGCTGGAGCAGTTTCTCACTGCATTCTGGCGGGAATTGGCGCCGCTATCTTTTTCAGACAACAATTTGGTTTAGCCTGGCTGCATCCTATCTATGGTTCCGTCGTTGCTGCGCTATTGTCTGCGATTATCATTGGATTGGTCAGCATGTATACTAAACAGCGCGAGGATACGGTTATCGGCGCTATTTGGGCGGTTGGCATGGCTACTGGATTATTGTTTTTAGCCGGAACTACCGGTTATGTCGATATTGACGCTTACCTGTTTGGCAATATTCTGCTAGTCTCACGTGACGATTTCATTATGACGCTAGTGTTAAATTTAATTGTCATCGTGCCTTCATTGCTATTTTTTAATAATTTCATGGCGGTATGTTTTGACGAACAATTCGCCGAACTGCGCGGCCTACGCACCAAATTAACTTATATGAGTTTGCTCTGTATGGTCGCTTTGACTGTGGTTTTAATGGTTTCGGTGATCGGTATTATTCTGGTTTTGGCGCTGCTGACGTTGCCCGCCGCCGTTGCTGGACACTTCACCAAGCGGTTGTGGCCGATGATGGTGTTATCCGCAATCCTCTGCGCTATTTTCACCACTGGCGGATTAACCATGAGTTATCATGCTAATTTGCCTAGCGCGCCTCTAATCGCCGCTTTAGCCGGCGCGGCTTATTTAATGACCATCATAGTATTTGCGGTAATACGCCGTATTAAACAAAGATCGAACAACTTAAAAACCGTCTCTAAATAATTTACCTTCTGCACCGTTTTCCATGGCCACTCTGTTTATAATGTTAAAATATTTTCGCTGTAAACTTATTACCTAATTCGCGCGCGCATAATGCGCGCGCAAATTTAAAGCTACATTTAGATTGTGATGATGTCAGAAAATTCTGATTTTGGCAGAGTTTTGGCGCAGCCATTTTTTGTGTTGTTGATAATCAGGAGCCATCTTTTTTACCAATGCCCAAAAGCGTGGCGAATGATTCATTTCGCGGAGATGTGCCAGTTCATGGATAATGATATAATCGATGACTGCAGGTGGACAGTGAAGCAAGCGCCAGTTCAGATTGATTGAACCTTTGCTTGAACATGAACCCCAATTGGTTTTGGCGTTATTCAGACGCACACGAGTAAATGTAAGATTGAATTGCGTTGCTAATTCCCGGCAGCGGCGGCTGAGATGTTTTTCAGCTTCGCGCTGAAACCATTGTAAGATTACCGATTCGGCCTTGGAACGGAGTTCTTCGGCAACGATGAAAGCCTGATTGAATTTGATGGAATGGCTACCGCTATCACCGAAAATCAATGGATATTGCTGACCAAGATACAGGTATTGTTCGCCTTCAATGAACTGTGCTGGTGGGTTTTCTAGGGCAGCATGAACGTGAGTTTTGATCCACTTTTCATGTTTATCCAGTACACGTTGAATATCGGAGTTGGAACAATGAGCCGGGGCGCGAATAATTAATTCGCCACCCGGCCCAATTTGCAACGCAAAACTACGGCGCTGCGATCTTAATATGCGGTATACTCGTTTCGGCTGAAAACTTAAATTCTGCTGGTTGTTTTTCGACATATTTTATTCCTCGTTTTCCGCACGATGCTCGCATCGCGCTTCAAAAAGAGGGATGAAATCTACTTCATTCACGGCGCGTTTCTTTAAGTTTTATGTCCAATGCTTTATTTTTTATCGGGAACTGGGACTCTGACAATCTCGTTAATAATCACATCTTTTTTAGGAACATCGGAATGCCCACCGCGATTGCCAGTTGATACCGCTTTGATTTTGTTAACCACTTCCATTCCCGCAATGACTTTGCCGAATGCGCAATAACCCCCCCAGCCAGCAGGGGTTTTTGCTTTGTGATCAAGAAAGCTGTTTGCTTTGAGATTAATGAAAAACTGAGCAGTGGCGCTATGCGGATCGTTAGTGCGTGCCATCGCGATAGTGCCGAGATCATTTTTAACCCCTTTATCAGCTTCGTTGGCAACTGGACTTTTTGTCGGTTTTTGACTGAACTTCTGATCAAAGCCACCGCCTTGAATCATGAAATCGTCAATAACGCGGTGAAAAATCGTACCGTTATAGAATTTGTTATCAACATAGCCTAGAAAATTCTTGACAGTTAACGGAGCCTTTTCATCGAACAATTCTACCGTGATATCACCGAGCGAAGTTTTGATTATTACCGTGGTATTGGCGACGGCAGCACTCCATAACCCCAAAGCCAGCATTGTGGAAACCGCTAGAATCTTAAATTTGTTCATAATTCTAATTACTCCTCGATACGTGACATTTCAATGATAACGACATTTTCAACCGGGACATCGCTGTGTCCACCACGCTTTCCAGTTTTTACTGCTTTAATCTTTTCTACTGTATTCATGCCGTCAATTACTTTGGCAAAGACGCAATAACCAAAGCCCTGGGCGTTAGCGGCTTTGAAATCCAAGAAATCATTATCCTTGACATTAATAAAAAATTGAGCAGTAGCGCTGTGTGGATCGCTAGTGCGCGCCATCGCAATCGTGCCAGCACTATTGCTGATACGATTATCGGCTTCATTGACAATAGTGGCGCCGGTGGTTTTTTGTTCAAAATCTAGGTCAAAGCCGCCTCCTTGAATCATGAATCCATCGATGACACGATGAAAAATAGTATTGTCATAGAATTTTTCATCAACATATTTAAGGAAATTTTCGACAGTTTTCGGCGCTTCTTTGTCGAATAATTCGATTGAAATGGTGCCGTGGTTGGTTTTGATGTTTACTTTGCTCATGGTTTTACCTCTGTGATATTTTTTAATTCATTGTTAGGGTTTTTGTTGGATGGCGGTGGGTTGTAAAGAATAACCGTTTCGCCCTCTTCGCATAAACCAAATTTCTCTCTCGCGACTTTTTCAACTGCGCCCGGTTTGGTCTCCAGTTCTCTAACATCGCGTTCAAGTTCCGCACGAGTGCGGCGTTTTTCGGATGCCTGTTCTTTAAGAATATAGACCTCTTTCTGCTGTTTATCGTAATCGCGGTATGCTGGCCAAATTAGCAGCACCGCAGTGATGAAGAGCAGAATTAAAAGGAAATAAATCATCGTTAAAATAAATTTTTTTCGATTTGAAGCCATAGCTATTCCTAGTTTTAAATATCGCTCAAATTATTAAGCGTCATTAAAAATTGAATGTTAGTCGGCAATTTTTTGAGTTTGCCAATCAAGAGTTCCATCGCTTCTGCAGGTGGAACGCCATTCATTACTTTGCGTAACGTCCAAATTCTCTGTAGTTCGTCAGGATGCAACAGCAATTCCTCTTTACGAGTGCCACTCTTCTCAATGTTGATTGCCGGATAAATACGGCGATCTGAGAGGTGACGATCGAGATTAAGTTCCATGTTACCAGTGCCTTTGAACTCTTCAAAGATAACTTCGTCCATGCGACTACCGGTGTCGATCAGCGCAGTTGCCAAAATGGTTAAACTGCCATGATGTTCAATATTACGTGCTGCTCCGAAGAACCGTTTAGGTTTATGAAGTGCGTTGGCGTCGATTCCTCCAGAAAGGATCTTACCGCTGTGTGGTTGAAGCGTATTGTATGCGCGTGCCAAACGGGTAATACTGTCAAGAAGAATAACGACGTCGTTTTTATATTCCACGAGTCGTTTGGCTTTTTCAATCACCATTTCGGCGACCTGAACGTGACGTTCTGGTGGCTCATCAAAGGTGGAGCTGACGACTTCGACTCCGGAATCTGTGGATCGGATCATGTCGGTGACCTCTTCAGGGCGTTCGTCAATCAATAATACAATCAACTTTATTTCCGGATTGTTTTTCCGGATACTGTTGGCTATTTTCTGCATCAGAACGGTTTTTCCAGTACGTGGCGGAGCGACAATTAAGCCGCGTTGGCCTTTACCAATTGGTGCGACCAGATCCATGATTCGAGTTGAAAAATCGCTTTTGTCATGTTCCAAGACCATCCGTTCGGTTGGGAAATAAGGAGTTAGACTGTTGAATGGAATAATGGTTTTTTTGCGTTCCGGCACATCGTGGTTGATGGTTTCCACCTTCAACATCGCAAAGAAGCGTTCTTTGTCACGCGGCGTGCGAATTTGTCCGGCGACAAAATCGCCAGTTTTTAGAGAGAAGCGCTTAATCTGCGATGGCGAAAGATAGATATCTTCCGAACATGGCAGGTAACCGTATGAAGGGGAACGCAAGAATCCAAAACCGTCGGGTAATAGTTCCAGATAACCGCTACCGTACATCTGTCCATATTTTTCAGCATTGCCTTTGAGCAGTTCAAAAATCAGTGCTGATTTTTCCAGCGAACCGATTCCCTCGATACCCAATTCTTCAGCCATTTTTTGTAGCTCGTACATGTCTTTTGCTTGGAGTTCTGCAATGTTTAAGCTGGGCCCGACGCGATCTGAAGGGACCTGACTAGCTGGGGCAGGGCGCTGTTGATTGAAATTCTTTGGATGTTTATTGTGACGCGGAGGTTTGTTGCTTGAAAAATTGTTGGGGCGCGATTGCCTTGAGTTATGATCCTGGTTTCTGCCAGCATGTTCTTGATTATTCCGGTCGCCTCGCAAAGCTTGTTGATCAACTTCCGTCTGTGGTTTCTTATCATTTTTACTCGGGACTGAGTCTGCACTGCTTTGTTGTTCAGTTGTATTCTGAACAGGTGTGGTCTTTTCATTTGTTGGTGGAAGTGGTGCGTTTTGAACCCGTTCCTGGATTGGCTTTTTTTGGGGGATAACTTCAGGGCGTTCTTTGCTTGCGGTAGCCGAGGTTGGCGGCGCTACGTCGCTTGCTGGCGTTTCAACCTCTTTAGTTGCTTTAACTGCTTTAACGGTTTTAGCTACTTTCGCTTTTGTAGTTTTAGCTTTCGTTACAGTTGCTTTTGGTGCCGCTGGTTCGGTGGTTTTTTTTGCTGGACGTCCACGCTTTTTGGGCGTTTCATCTATTGGCTTTTCCGCGCTTGGGGCGGTAGCTTTCCGGTTTTCTTTATCTTGGGTTAAATCTTTTTCTTCCATAATGTTTCCTTTAATTGTTTAACAAGCATTGCACATTGTGCGTATAAGTCATTCGCTGAACCGTTATTAATCAGCGCGAAATCAGCGCGTTCCAATTTTCGATCAGGATTGAGCTGATTTTTCATCCTGAGTTCTATTTCATTACTACTCAATCCACGCTTGAGCAATCGCTGTTTGGTTATCTCTTCCTCTGCCCAGACGCAGATTACTGCGTCATAATGTTGTTCCCAACCGCACTCGTAAAGCAGCGGAATTTCAAAAACAAAATCTTCCTCCGGTTCAGCGGCAAATTGTCGTTCCGCTGCGGCTCTAATCATTGGATGTAATATCCCGTTCAACCATTTTAATTCTTCCGGATTATTAAAAATAATCCCAGCTATGACCTTCCGGTCAATAACTCCCTTTGCCGAAAATATTTTCTCATCCCAACGTTCTTGCAAGCGACATATAAGATCCTGATTGTCGCGATAAAGATCATGGCAAATTTGATCTGCACTTAAACATCTCCAGCCAAGTTCGGCGAATGCCTGTAATGCCGTACTTTTCCCGGAACCAATTCCGCCAGTTAGAGCAATAATTATTTGATCCTTGTCGATGGTTTTGTGATTCCTATCATTGATAATATGAACAAATCTATCCGCCATTGTTGAGCGGAAACTGAATTATTAACTGTAAAAATACTAAAACGGAGTTAAATTGAAAGCTCAGCTGAGCCAGCTGATTGTTATAAATTTAGTTCTTTTATCGAAAATTACAAATAGGAAATATTTAATATGCGAAAAAACTTTCAATTACTGGAGCGTAAGCTGCTGGGAAGCGGCACTTTTATAAAAGTGGAACAACTGGATTTTATTGATCGCCGTGGCACAAAACGGCGCTGGGAAAGTGCCGGCAGAGTCAATTCTAACGGAGCCGCTATTATTATTGCGGAGATTGTACCGGACGGGAAATTAATTCTGGTCAAACAGTTCCGCCCTCCGGCGTGGCGCGAGGTTATAGAGTTTCCTGCAGGGTTAATTGACGCAGGAGAAAGTGCCGCGGAGTCCGCAGTCAGGGAATTACGCGAAGAAACCGGTTTTGAAGGTGAAGTTAAACATGTTTTCGATGACGTTATTAGCGCTCCAGGAATGAGTAGTGAAAAATTGACTGTGGTCATGATCAAGGTTGATGGTGACAAATATCAAAACGGACTGCCAGCAAGTTGTCAGGACGAAAGTGAAGACATCGAAACCATTGTCATCCACAAAGATGAGTTGTTTGATTTTCTAAAAGAATCATCCAATGCCGGCATTGCTATCGATGCCAAACTCCTTCACTACGCGATGGCAATGAAATTCTCTCGGTAATAACGCCAGAGCCGTTGTTAAAAACAACCTCCATATTTCCTCATATTACATAGAATTATCATATGTAAATGATATCTCTAATTAGCGCGCGCATAATGCGCGCGCTAATTAATAATTAAAGTTACACCGTTTGAAAAACTATTAAATAATATTCTCAGCTAAAGTTGTGTTTTCATTTTCAGTGTTTATAGTTAAGATGTTAATCTGATTTTGCCGAATGAAGCAAGTTTTGGATTGCTTGAAACACAGATTAAAGTAGCAATAACGTGACATCTCTTGATGAAGTTTGAGGCTAATGACGATAAATAATGAGGTTAAATAGATGAGTGTTGAACAAAAAATAACGAATGACATAAAAGTTCCAAATAATGATTTAGAAGTATTGAAACAACACTTTTCACATTGCTTCGATAAAAATGGGAATTTTGATTTTGAGAAATTTAAAAATAATCTGAGTGAAAATGAGATAAATTTCTCTACCGAAAGTTATAGTTTAGACTGGCTTGGAAAATCTTATGCTCGACTGTTGGCAAGTGATCCTGCGGCCACTTTGTTAAAAGCAGACGAAAAACACAATACTAAACCCGAAAACTCACATTCTGAAAACTTGCTCATCAAGGGCGATAATTTGGAAGTGTTGAAACATCTCGCTAATGCTTATCATGAAAAAATAAAGATGATATACATAGATCCACCCTACAATACCGGCAGTGATGGTTTTGTGTATGCAGACGATAGAAAGTTTACTGTTAGTGAATTACAACAACTTACTGGATTAGACGAAGAGAAAGCCAAACGAATTTTAGATTTTACGCAGAGTAAAAGTAATAGCCACTCCGCTTGGCTTACTTTTATGTATCCGCGTCTGTATATTGCCAGGCGATTATTAAAAGATGATGGCGTTATTTTTGTTTCCATAGACGATAATGAAGTCGCGCAACTTCGGCTGCTGATGGATGAAGTTTTCGGTGAAGAGAATTTTACCGGTGAGTTAATATGGAAGAGCAGGCAAAATAAGGATAATAGGAATATTACTGGTTTATCAATTGATCACGAATATGTGTTATGTTTTTCTAAATCAAATGGCAAAAGAAAATTAAAAGGTGCGGTAAGGAGGCTTGAACAATATTCTAACCCAGATAATGACGTACGTGGAGATTGGGGAAGCGGTAATATGGTAGGTTTATTGCCTCAAGACCAAAGACCAAATTGTCATTATGATTTAATAAATCCAGAAACAGGAATTAACTATGGAAAACCCAAAATGGGATGGAGATATGACGAGAATACTATGGTTAGACTTATAAACGAAAAACGAATATTATGGCCAATCGCAAAGGAAGGGAGACCTCGCAGAAAAGTATTTTTAAGTGAAGTTAGTTCTGAATTACCAAATTATACTTCAATAATTGGTGAAAAGATATTTACTAGGGATGGGACGAAAGAAGTTGATGAATTATTTGCTAATAAATATTTTGATTTCCCAAAACCATCTGCACTAATTTTTGAGTTGATTAACCAAGTTTGTGAGAATCATGATAATGAGTTAATTTTCGATTTTTTTGCTGGTTCGGGTACAACGGGTGATGCAGTAATGCAACTTAATGCCGAAGATGGTGGCAAGCGCAAATATGTTTTGGTACAATTGCCCGAACCCATTGATCCAAAGAAAAAGAAAACTGCGTACGATTTTGTTAAAGATGACTTAAAAGTAGCAGAACCTACCATTTTTGAGATTACCAAGGAGCGTTTGATTCGTGCGGCTAAAAAGATCAAAGATGAGACAATTAGTTCCAAAATAGCGGATAAGGAAAAAGAGATAAAAGAGATTGAAGGTGAACTTGATTTAGATAATAAAACTCAAAACATTAAACATTTAAAGGCAGAAATTAAAACCCTGCGAGAGCAAGACCTTGGGTTTAAAATATTTGAAACCACGCCCATTTGGGAAGATTACGATTTTGAAGCGGATGAGTTAGATAATCAAATCGAATTATTTGACGAAAGCAAATTGAGTACAGATGACCTCAAGGCATTGCTCACGACTTGGAAAACTTATGATGGTATCCCCTTAACACAGGATTTAGAAACGGTTGATTTAGGCGGTTATATTGCTTATTATGGAAAAAAGAAACTGTACTTGATGGGCAAGGGATTTACTACGGATAATCTTAAAACGTTATTAGAAAAGATTGACTCGGATAAGAAATTTGAGCCTAATTCGATCATTGCCTTTGGCTACCACTTTGATAGTAAGAATTTGCGTGAGCTTTCTGAAAATGTGAAGTCATACTCTAACAAAAAGAACACTGACATTGATTTTATCATAAGGTATTAATATGAAGGGATTTAACTTTGAAAAGAACCTCAATCATCAATCACAAGCAGTAGAAAGCACTATTGCTGTTTTTGAAAATATTAGCCTTATTCAGCCGACAGGAGTGGATAAAAGACATATCAATCCTGCGTTTGATTACAAAACCGACAGTAATTATCCCGCTAGCATTCGAGCCATTCAATATCGCAATAGGGTTGAAGAAAAATTCAAAAGAGGCAGCATTATTGATATAATGATGGAAACGGGAACGGGTAAAACTTATACTTATACGAAAACAATTTTTGAACTCAATAAGTTTTATGGGATTTTTAAGTTTATTGTGGTTGTTCCTACATTATCAATTAAAGCAGGTACTATTGATTTCCTGAAGTCGGCTAGTAGCCGGGAACATTTTAAAGAGCAATACGGCAAAACGCTTGATTTACATATTGTAGAAAGCCAAAAGAACGGTAAGAGCAATAAATCATCCATGCCGTCAGCCGTAATAAGTTTCGTGGATGCAGGGAATTTTGAAAGAAACAGCATTCAAGTGATGGTTATTAATGCTGGGATGATTAACTCTGATACCATGCAAAAAAGTTTTGACCGGGGACTTTTTGATAAATATACCGTTCCATTTGAGGCCATTGCTGCAACTAGGTCGTTTATGATTATTGATGAACCACACAAATTTGCGAAAAGCAATAAAACGTGGAAGAATATAGAGGCGTTGAAGCCGCAGTTTATTTTGCGTTATGGCGCGACATTCCAAGAATATGAAAATTTGATTTATACTTTAAGCGCCGTTGACTCATTCAATAGGAATTTAGTAAAGGGTGTGATTGGGCATATTACAGAATTTGAGAGTGGTAAAAATGCAGCGGTAAAGTTCATTGATTCAGATGGAACGGAAGCCAGCTTTGAGTTGATAGAGAATGATAAACGAAAAACCGTTACCGTTTCCAAAAGGGAAAGCCTGAAAAAAATTCACCCTGAAATGACTGACTTGATAATTGAAAATCTGAACAAAAGCACGGTTGTATTATCCAACGGTTTGGAAATGAAAAGGGGCGACAAAATAAACCCTTATTCGTATGCTGAAAAATTGCAGGAAACCATGATCCAAAGAGCCATCAAACATCATTTTGAAATTGAAAAAGATTTACTAACCAGAGATGTAAAAATTAAGCCGCTTACGCTGTTTTTTATTGATAACATTGACGAATACAGAAACCAAGATGGGTATCTCCGCAAAACAGTTGAACAATACATTGATGCGGAAATCAGAGCGTTACTTAAAACCGTAAAGGATGGTTTTTACAAATCATATCTCGAAAAAACCTTGATCGACATTTCAATGACCCACGCCGGATATTTTTCAAAAGACAATACCGATAAGGATGAAGCTGTTGAACAAGAGATAAACGAAATTTTACACGACAAACAAGCGATGCTTGATTTAGAAAACCCGCGACGTTTTATTTTTTCGAAATGGACCTTGCGTGAAGGCTGGGATAATCCAAATGTATTTCAGATATGCAAGCTTCGCAGTAGTGGTAGCGAAATATCTAAATTGCAAGAAGTTGGCAGGGGCTTACGTTTGCCAGTTAATGAGTTTGGCAATCGGGTAAAAGACGAACAGTTTTATCTGAATTACTTTGTGGACTTTACCGAGAGCGATTTTGTGGATAAACTCGTTACTGAAATCAATCAGAAATCAGGCGCTGTTTCTATTGAAGAAACCCCCGAGAAACTTACTGATAATATAATTAAGCAAATTATTGAAAAATATGAATTTGATGATGAGAATATCCTTTTGCAAAAACTCACAATGGAAGAAAAGGTAATTGACTTTTCAAGAAAATTTTTAGCTGGTGGTTTCGACTATATCAAACAAAATTACCCGTTAATTTTTGAAGGCATTAATTCTAACAAAGTCCGTAAAGCAACGGGAACAGAAAAGAAAGTCACGGTGAGAGTAGAAAAATATCAAGAGCTAAAAGCCCTTTGGGAAAAACTTAACGAAAAAGTGATTTTAGAGTATAAAATCAATGACGAAACTACGTTTAAAAATCTTTTTACTGACTATTTGATTAATCAAAAAAATAGATTAACCCCTGACCGGATCAGGCAAAGAATTTCAGAAATTGAAATAGTTGATAATAAAGCATCGGTGAAAGAAGAAGAATCGCCCTTTAACCGTAAAATAACGCCTCTTTCAACAATGAAATACAGCGATTTTCTCAAAGAACTTTCAAAAAGTTTGTCTATAAACATAAAGACACTGCATCAATCTATTATTGATTCAGGCATTGGTATAAATAAATTTCTAAATGCAACAACATTGAGAGAAATTAAGCAAGGTTTTGACTATTACCTGATGGAACATGCTTTTGGCGAATTTAGCATTGAGTATAAAAAGGTTTCAAGCAATATTCACCCAACTAAATTGACGGGCGATGAAGGAAGTTTACTAAAAGAAATTTCTGCTTCTGAGGTCGGCGTTCTATATTCAGAAGAAGCTGTTGCCACGTCTTATCTTTTCAATGAGTTATACTATGATTCAGAATTGGAAAGAGAAAATATCCAAAAAAGAATCACGGATGTAATTGTGTTTACCAAGATTCCTAAAAACTCAATTAGAATTCCTGTTGCTGGCGGTAAAAGTTACTCGCCTGACTTTGCTTACGTAATAAAATTAGATAACGGTGAACAGAGACTACATTTCATTGTTGAAACCAAAAACTACAATAGTGAAAAACAGCTGAGGAACGAAGAGAGATATAAGATAAAACATGCCGAAAAGTTTTTTGAAGGCAAAGTAAAAATTGAGTTTAGAACGCAGTTTAGCAATAACAAAATGGTTGATTTGATTGGTGAGGTGATAGGTAATTGAAAGTATTAGTTACAAACTTAATAAGTGTGTTTTACTCTCTAAATTTCACCTGTTAAAGGACAAATATTTATGAATGAGCCTGTTATAATTAATAAACTGCCGTTGACTGTTCCTGATGATCGTATTTTTATGCGGCTTGGACGTTATCGACATCATGCCGAAATTAGTGATGTACAGATGAAGCATTTCATCCAAATGATTGCGGAAGGGAAAAAGTTGTGCAATCTGACTGGATCTTGGCTGGCGGTTCCGATTATTTCTAATGACGGCACTACGGTGACTATTGAAGGTGGTGATACTTTGGTTAGCGCTGGCTTGGCTACATTACTGGAAGACAGCGCGATGGTATTGCTTTTTGCCGTCACTGCTGGTGCAGAGATCAGTCAAGCAGCGTTGGCAGCTACTGAGGTTGGGCGCGGTTCCGATGCTTTGGTGCTGGATGCGGTTGGTGGAGAAGCCGCGGATGCCGCTTGCGGTTGGTTACAGGATTATGCGCGCCAGCAATTAAAACGGCGCGGTTTGTTGGTGTCGGAAAGACGTTTTTCCCCCGGTTATGGCGGATTGTCGCTCGATACTCAAAAGATGTTTTTTCGCCTACTGAATCTAGATAAGCTAGGAATGCGTTTACTGGAATCAGGAATTATGTTGCCAGAAAAATCAGTTACTGCAATCGCCGGCATTGTCTGAAGATGAAAGCAATATATTAAAAGCCCTTCATGCGATGGCACTTCTCAGCTCATTTGGCGCTAATACTAAAGCTTCAATCTATCAAAGCTATTTCTTAACGCTCATTTGGAATTGCTTGGAACTCAATGCTCATTTTGTTTTTTCATCTGCTTCGTAGTTTTTTTTTCGCCGTTTTGTAGTACATTAATAGATTAGAAATTAAATCCAAGAGGAATCACTATGCCAAAATACGAAGCCGTTATCGGTCTTGAAACTCATGTTCAGGTAAAAACTGCCAGTAAAATGTTCTGTGCTTGTCCCAATCAATACGGCGCACCGCCAAATACGCTGACTTGCCCAGTCTGCATGGGGTTTCCCGGCGCGTTGCCGATGCCGAATAAACAAGCGATCAGAAAAACTGCCGAAGCCGGTATGTTACTAAATTGCACCATCGCGCCATATAGCAAATTTGATCGTAAAAACTACTTCTACGCGGATATGGCGAAAGGGTTTCAAATTTCGCAGTTGGATCAGCCGCTCTGCCTAGGTGGCAAGGTTCGTATCGGCGGCACTGGTTTCTCCGGTTCGGAAGTTGCCGACCGCGAAGTCCACCTAAATCGGATCCATCTTGAAGAAGACGTTGCCAAACTCAGTCACCAAGGTTCCGCTACCATTGCCGATTTTAACCGCTGTAGCGTGCCTCTGATGGAGATTGTTACGGAACCCGACCTTGACAGCGCTGACGAAGTCTACAGCTATCTGGTTAACCTTAAACAGATTCTTCAATATGGTAACATCAGTGACTGTGATCAGGAAAAAGGACAAATGCGGTGTGATGTCAACGTTTCACTGCGTTTAGTTGGAGATAAAGAGCTCGGCATTAAAGCGGAGATTAAAAACCTGAACAGCATTCGCGCCGCCCATCGTGCGGTAGAATATGAGATCTGGCGCCAGACCAATGAACTCGAGGCCGGCAACACGATCGTTCAAGAAACCCGTGGTTGGAATGACGATACTGGCGAGTCATATTCCATGCGCAGCAAAGAGACAGTCGATGATTATCGTTACTTCCCTGAACCTGATCTAATGCCGATACTGCTTGATGACGCTTACATTGCGGAGATCCGCGCAGCTTTGCCGGAGTTACCTGAGCAACGCCGTGCCCGCTTTATCGCTGATTTCGCTTTGACCGAATATGATGCTCAGGTATTGACTCAAGATAAAGCACTTGCTGATTATTTTGAAGTAGCCGCTGCCTTGGTGAAAACTCCAAAAATACTTGCGAACTGGATTCTATCCGAATTGTTGCGAGAACTCAGCAGCGCAGATGGCACAATCAATGAATGTTTAGTAACACCGCAAAAAATGGCTGGACTAATGATCTTAATTGAAGACAACACCATTAACGGCAAAATTGGTAAAACAGTTTTAACAGAAATGTTGCAAAGTGGCCATGATGCTAAACAGATTGTTGAACAAAAAGGATTAGTTCAGGTCACCGACCAGGGCGCCATCGAAGCCTTAGTCCTTCAGGTGATTACAGAAAACCCAACTCAGGTAGAGCAATACCAAGCTGGCAATCCCAAAGTAATTCAGTATTTAGTTGGGCAATTAATGAAGCTATCAAAAGGCAAAGCCAATCCCCAAATGGCGATTCAATTGTTAAAAGAAAAAATGAAATAAAATTTATCGGTCATTCTCTGTTTGTTTTTTTGTGTTTTTGTGTTTTTTTTATATTTTTCGTGACTTTAAGAGTCAAAAACAGTAAAAAACACCCATTTTATTGATTTTTGTTATGATTTTTCAGTTTTTTCTTGAAAGTCGACTGGAATTTACTGAAAATGATGATTGATTTAATAGTAAGATAGTTTTTGACAATGAGTGTTGGAAACTTTTAAATTAAATTTTGGAGATAATGGCATGAATGCTGAAACAGTCTTGATCGCTGTCGTAATGTTCCTCGCATTAATTGGAATGATTATTTGTTCCAAAAAACAAAAAGCCAGCCCTGCTGCTCAACCCATCGCTATCGGACTCTTGGTGGTAGTTGTTGTTTGCGGGGTTCTGATGCTGTATAAAACTGGTATTTTCGGTGATAATAACGACTTCATGGAAATCGAAAACCGTTACTATGCCTCTCAAGGTCAGGTTGTCGGCGAATATGTCAATAAAAATTTTGCTGGCAAGAAAGTTTTAGTGATCATGGATCGCGGCTATGAAAAAAATCCTCGTACTGAAGTCCTTTTGCAGGCTCTCAAGGCTGGTGCTGGTAGTGACTTAGACGTCACAGCCGACACTCTTACTTTGGCCAATGCTCCAAAAGGTCCAGAAGGTGAGGAGTTCGAGATGCCGTTGTTTGAAACTATGACTGCCAAAGATTTTAACGCAGTTTTAAGCAAACACAAAGATGCAGGAGTTATCATCAGCACAATTGGCTTGCCACGTGATGCCAAAAACATGACGTTGTGGAGACAAAAAGAGCGGCCAAAACTCATTCTGTTGAGTGCTAGCGATATGCGTGGATACGACGCATTGATCAAAACAGATATGATTGCCGCGATAGTCGTCGTTGGCCCTAACGCCAAATTCACTGAAGACGCGCCACCCAAAGATGTTCAGAAAACTTTTGATCTTCGCTACGTTTTGATTGATTCTAAAAACGTCGAAGAGTATGGAAATATGTTCAAGTAAGCGATAAACTACTTGCTATACCAGCCCCGGCATAAATTGTCGGGGCTTTTTTGTTTTTGTCGACTTGCCTTTGTCGTGCTAACCTTATACTTTATAAGTCTGAATTGAAACAATTTAAATACTATTTGATGAAGGAGAGGATGATGATGGAGAATTATTTAGCATTTGATCTCGGAGCTTCCAGTGGACGAGCGATGCTCTGCCGCTTGCAGGATAACCAACTGGAATTGACTGAAGTTCATCGTTTTACTAACGGTCCGTTGGAGCACGCGGAATCATTATTCTGGGATTTCCCTGCACTGTGTAATGAGGTGAAAACAGGTTTACAGAAGGCATTGGCGATCAAACCGAATATTTCTGGCATTGCGGTTGATACTTGGGGCGTGGATTATGTGTTGTTCGATCGTTCGAGTGGAAAACCAAAACGTTTACCCTACCATTACCGTGACGCTCGGGTTAACACTGTTACTGCAAAAGTGTTTGATGAAATTCCTCAAAGTGAAATTTATAAACGTACTGGCATTCAGTTTATGCCATTCAATACTCTTTATCAACTGATCGCACATCAGGAACAACATCCTGAAGACTTTGATAACGCAGTGATGCTGTTTATCCCTGATGCTCTCACCAATTTTTTGAATGGTGAATTTACTTGTGAATATTCGATTGCTTCAACCTCTAATCTGCTTGATCCAAAGCAACGGAATTGGGATTTTGAATTAATTCGGCAGTTGGGTTTACCAGAATCGATTTTTCCGCCGTTAGTCAACTCATCCACACGCTCCGCATCGCTCAAACCGGAATTGCAGCGCGAACTCGGCTGTGGCGCGATCCCGATAATTCGAGTTGGTGCGCACGACACTGCTTCTGCAGTTGGCGCGGTTCCAGCAGAAGAGAATTCGCGCTGGGCCTATATCAGTTGTGGAACCTGGGCACTGTTAGGGGCTGAGCTGGAACGCCCGCTCTTGACTCCACAAGCGGAAACAGCATCGTACACCAATGAAGGCGGACTGGAAAATAAAATCCGTTTTCTTACCAATATCATGGGAACTTGGTTGTTTCAAGAAACCAGACGCAACTGGCGTGCAGAGGGTAAAGAGTTTAGTTTTTCTGAGATGGAAAAAATGGCTAGAGAGGCCGAACCGTTCAAGTTCCTCATTAACCCGAATGATGCGCTTTTTCTTGCTCCTAGCGGTATGCCAAACCGAATCTGCGAGTATTGTTTTGAGAGTGGGCAAGGTACGCCCCAAAATGAGAGTGAGATTTTGCGTTGTATCTACGATTCTCTCGCATTGTGTTTTCGAGACAAATTAGAAACGCTGGAAAATATCCTGAGCGTAAAATATCAGATGTTGAATATCGTCGGCGGCGGTACACAAGACCACCAACTCATGCAATTGACCGCAAACGCGCTTGGTATTCCAGTTTTAGCTGGGCCAATAGAAGCTACGGCAATTGGCAACGCGTTGTCTCAAGCAATGTCGTTCAGTAAAGTATCAAATTTGCAGTCCGCACGTGAAATCGTCCGCAACTCTTTTGAGATTTTAACTTTTAAGCCTGATCTTGCTGTGAAAATCGAGTGGGATATGGCACTACAAAAATATCGTAAGTTTGTACAGACGGTCCATCTTCGCGCAGATTTGTAAGGCTATATTGCGTTAAACTATGGCATTATTTAAATTAAAATCTGATTACCAGCCGGCCGGCGATCAACCAGTCGCTATCGCCGCCTTGATTAAGGGATTGCGCGAAAAACGTCAAGCGCAAACCTTGCTTGGTGTTACCGGTTCAGGCAAAACTTTCACTCTTGCCAACGTTATTGCCGCGATGGATCGCCCCGTTTTGGTAATGTCCCATAATAAAACTTTGGCTGCGCAACTTTACAGTGAGTTCAAGGCATTTTTTCCTGAAAATGCGGTCGAATATTTTGTCAGTTACTACGATTATTACCTGCCGGAATCCTATATTCCGCAGACTGACACCTATATTGCCAAAGACGCCAGTATTAATGAAAATATTGAGCGTCTGCGTTTATCCTCAACCGCTGCTTTAATTGAACGTCGCGATGTTATTGTGGTGGCGAGCGTTTCCAGTATCTACAATCTCGGTTCCCCAGAAGATTTTGAACATATGTGTGTTCCGTTACGGGTTGGTGGAAAGATTGAACGCAATGATCTATTGCGCGACTTGGTGGCGATTCAGTATGAACGTAACGATGTCGCTCCTGAACAAGGAGAATTCCGCGTGCGTGGTGATTCTGTTGATGTTTTTGAACCACAACGTCAAGATTTTATCCGGATTAATTTTTGGGGAGATGAGGTCGAGAGTTTGTCGCGCCATGATATCGTCACTGGCAAGCAGACAGCGCCGCTGAATCGGGTGATATTGTTTCCTTGTCGCCATTTTGTGATGCCACCTGATCGGGTAGAGAACGCGATCGAAAAGATCAAAATAGAAATGAAAGCACGAGTGACCTGGTTTGAAGAGAATGGTCGTTTAGTGGAAGCGCAGCGCCTTTATCAGCGCGTTAATTACGACATGGAGATGATTCGCGAAATTGGTTACTGTAGCGGAATAGAGAATTATTCAATGTATTTTGCCGAACGTCAACCTGGCTCGCTACCGCATTCGCTATTTGGATTCTTTCCACAAGATATGTTAACTGTTATCGATGAATCACACGTGACCATTCCTCAAATTGGTGCGATGTACAAAGCAGACCGCAGCCGCAAAGAGACACTGGTTGAACATGGCTTTCGTTTGCCGTCGGCACTCGAAAACCGTCCTTTGAAATTCGATGAGTTTGAAAAATTACACGGCGATACCATTTATGTTTCTGCGACTCCGTCGGCCTATGAGTTGGCAAAGAGTGGTGGCGAGGTCGTGGAACAGATAATCCGTCCAACTGGATTGCTGGATCCCGAGGTTGAGGTTCGGCCACTCGAAGGGCAGGTCGACGACGTAATGGAGGAGATACGCTTGGCGGCGGAGCGCGACGAACGCGTTTTAGTTACTACTTTGACCAAGAAATCTGCGGAACGATTGGCGGATTACCTGAACGAAATGGGTTTGCGTGCCAATTATTTACATTCCGAACTTGATGCGTTGGAACGAGTACGAGTCTTGAATAAACTGCGTGCAGGTAACTTTGATTGTCTAATCGGGATAAACCTGCTTCGAGAGGGTATCGATCTGCCGGAAGTTGCGCTGGTGGCAATCCTTGACGCTGATAAAGCGGGTTTTTTGCGCTCGGAACGTTCCTTAATCCAAGTGGCAGGCCGTGCCGCTCGAAATGTCCACGGGCGAGTTATTCTCTATGCTGAACAAAACACGGACGCGATGCAAAAATTAATTCAAATTACTAATTCGCGCCGAAAAAAACAGTTAGCCTATAATAAAAAACATCACATTACGCCGACCACTATCGCAAAATCAGAGCGTCAAAGCATCGCTGATGTGATAGCGCCGGAAAAGAAAAAAGTGGAATATTCCTATGATGAAAAAAACCATCAAATCTACTCAATGGCAGAAACTCCAGATAATTACGATCCTGAACATGTCATAATCAGTGAAGATGAAATGGCTTCATTGATCTTAGAACTGGAGAAAGAGATGCTGTCCGCCGCCGACGCTCTGGAATTCGAACGTGCCGCAGATATTCGCGACCGTTTGAAAGAGCTAACGCCAAAAAGTAAAATATAAATACCGGTATTTCGCCACTTAAACCGAAATGCTCTGCTATACGACAAATCTTGAATTCCACCATCAAGGTTATATGTTTAAGTAGAAGTTTTACGTCAGGATTTACCATGACACTTTGCGAGTTAGGCAAGATATAATTTAGTAAAAAATAATAAGTAAGGGTGAAAAATATGACTATCAATGGTGCATTCAAAGAGTTAAATGATTTCATTCAAAAACATCAAACTGAGTATTGCGAACTAGCGCAAAGGATATGGGCAAAACCAGAACTTGCCTTTCAGGAAAAATTTGCTTGCGCTGAACAGATCAAAATACTGAAGGATTATGGTTTTGAAGTGACCTCACCATATGCAGGGGTCGATACTGCGTATGTGGCAACTTACGGTAGCGGCAAACCGACATTTTGTTTTGTTGCAGAGTATGACGCTCTACCTGAATTAGGACACGCCTGTGGTCATAACCTGATTTGTACCGCCGCTATTGCCGCTGGTTGTGCTGTTAAAGAGATCATGGATAAGCATAAAATTGCAGGACAAATTATTGTGATGGGCACCCCAGCTGAAGAGTCCGGTGGAGGAAAGGTATTGATGCTCAAAGAAAATTGCTTGAGCGGCGTTGATGCGGTTATGATGGTTCATCCTTCGTGGCGTTCCACTCCAGATTCTGGGTCAACTGCAATTCGACGCTTTAATGTTGAATTTATTGGTAAATCAGCACATGCAGCAGCTTCCCCTGAATTAGGACTAAATGCGTTAGACGCCTCGATTTTACTCTTTAATGGGATAAATGCTTGGCGCCAACAGCTCCCAGAAAGCGCCCGTATCCACGGGATTATCAAAGACGGTGGCGTCATGCCTAATATTATTCCTGATTATAGTTTATCCCGTTTTTATCTGCGGTCAACTTCCGATGAAACTCTAGATTCGATGGAAAAACGTTTTAAAGATATGGTCAAAGGGGCTGCTTTGATGACCGGAACACGTTATGAAATCAAAGCTCACAGTGTTCCATATCGTTCACGTCAGCCGAACCAAGAGCTCAACAAACTTTATATGAAATATGCAGAAGAGGAAGGCCTAAATCCAGTAATCCCGTCACGTGGGGCGCGCGGTTCCAGCGATTTTGGCGATTTTTCTCAACAAGCGCCTGGCATACATCCATACTTCGGTATTTCTCCGTGTGAGATCGCTGGTCATTCCAAAGAATTCGCCGAAGCTTCCAACAGCGAATATGGAATCGCGCAGATGATAAAAGCAGCTAAAGTAATGGCTAGAATTGGATTGACCTTTATGGTTGATGAGAAATTCAGAGAAAAAGTAACCACCAGTACAATAAGTTAACAAAAATTATAAGCTAAAGTTTTTGTTGGCTAAAGTCTTAGCCTCATAATCCGTGGCAATATGGCCGAATTACAGCTCGATCATTCGCCGAACTTGCGTTCGACCAAAAGATATACTTGGTCATTATTCCGGACTTTGACCGGAACCGCCATGCTGGCTAAAACAGGTTTCGTCGCTACTTTCTGTTTTTGCCCCTCAATCCTGATCTCTTCAACTTTGAACGGCACCGCACCAGTAGTTTTCCCTGTAATCAACAACTCATCACCAATTTTCACATCATGCGCTTCTACGCTTAATTCGGCAACCTTAAGTTTTGGGAAATAATGGGTAACGCGACCAACATGGATTTTACGTTTAGAGGCGCGGCTATGTCCTGAAGCGCTCCATTCATTGAGATTCTCGCCAAGATAATAACCGCCATGCCAGAATCCGCGATTATAGACTTGTTCCAGCCGCTCCAGCCATTCGGTGATTTTTTCTTGACTAAAACTACCGTCTGCACAAGCTTCTGCAGCCTCACGGTAACATGAAACCACAGTGCTGACATAATCGGCTGATCGTCCTCGCCCTTCTAGTTTTAAAATAGAGATCCCTGACGCGATAATCTGATCTAAAACGCCAATTGTGCATAAATCTTTTGGCGACATTACGAATTCATTGTCGATTACTAATTCGTCACCGCTTTCATAATCAGTTACTTTATAGCGCCGGCGACAATTCTGGAAACATTCGCCACGCACCGAGGAGGAGTTATAAGTTGCTAAACTCATGCCACATTTGCCGGAAACGGCAACACAAAGCGCGCCATGAGCAAAGATCTCAATCTTAATTAAATTACCTGAAGGTCCAGTGATCTTTTCTTGTTCAATTCCAGTAATGATATTTTTGATCTGTTTCAGACTAAGTTCACGTGCCAGCACCACTGCATCAGCGTAAGTCGCATAAAAGCGCACGGCTTCTAAGTTACAAACTCCAGCTTGTACGGAAATGTGTATCGGCATTTTAATTGAACGAGCGTAATTGATAACCGCAAAATCAGTAGCAATTATAGCACTGATGCCAGCAGCTTTGGCAGCATCGCAAACCAGACGTATTTCCGCGATTTCATTGTCGTAAAGGATCGTATTCAACGTTAGATAGCTTTTAACTTTCGCTTTGCGGCAGAAACGCGCTACTTTGGGCAAATCCTCGACATTGAAGTTTGCAGTAGCGCCTGCGCGCATATTGAGTTTTCCAACACCAAAATAGATGGAGTTGGCTCCAGCTCGTAAAGCCGCTGATAAAGCGTCAAATGATCCAGCTGGAGCCATTACTTCTATTAGTGACATTCTTATTTGTTCTTTCTGGGTAGATTGCTGATATTTTTTACAGTATCTCCGACGGCTTCGATAATATCCTCGACGGTTCCGACAGGATCATCCTTAATGTTTTTCAAAATGTTCCCTGAACTTCTGACAACATTTGAAATCAGTTCCACTAGAAACATTGATATCGCTTCCGCTACGCCAACATCTTTGCCTTCGCCAATATCATTCATTTCAATAGCAGGCATTGGAATTGCCTGATTTCTTCCAAGTAAGGTCATACTTATTTGCCCATTTGAAGCCAATAAATGTTTGATAACTATTTTTTTTGCTGGTTTTGACTTCGGCTCATCGCCTTCCTTTGGAGTTTTCTCCGGAGTCTTCTTCACTGGCTTAGTTTTTTCGTCCTTTTCAGCCTTTTTAAGATTTTCTAAAAGCAGTTGTAGATTGCTACCACCTCTCAACATCGGTTCATAATTGATATACATACCAGTTATAGTGATGTCATTGATAATGATTTTATCACTTAAAACCGACATTGGTTCTAACGCTGCATGAAATTCTGGTATTTTAAAAGCATATTGATCAGACGAACCGGGTGGGTTTTCAACCGTGAGCCCTTTTAACTCAAGTGATCCACGCAGAATACTTAACCGTACGGAATCAACATCCACTTTCACCCCTAGCACCGACGTACCGCCGTACCGAATTCCTCCAGCAATAATGCTATCAATAAAAAATAGAGCTCCAGAAAAAATCAAAACCAGTACTAAAGCAATGATACCGATAATCTTCAATAATTTCCTTTTTTTAGGTTTTTTTAAAGTCGTTGTTGAAGCTGCATCCTTGGTGTTTTTGTTTTCTTTCATAGTTCACTACTCCTTGTTGTTTTTTAATAAAGACGAACCGAACTTCCGATATCCAAATTCGCGCGCGCATAATGCGCGCGCTAATTTTATCACTATAAATTAACTGTTTCGCCACTCGGGATTTTAATGGTAGCGCCATCAACTGTCAACCACAAGTCTAAAGCTGATGAATTAACGACCATCGAACAATCTGCTGAAAAAACTAAACGGCGCAAAGCTTCGACGTAGTTATAGATTTCTATATTGGTCGCATACCAAATATTTTCATATCCAGACATGGTTGCGCAAAATTCCTCAATCAATTCCCAGTTACCATTATTTTCAAACTCATAACTGTGACCCCATACATAAAGCAAAGAAAATGTGTGAGGGAAACTTTTGAACACTTCAGCCTTAGCCAAAATATTTTCACGATGATGACAGGTCGGATGCCATTCCAGCCAGTCATCAGGTAATCCAAATTTTCCCGTAGTATTAACTGTTCTGGAGTACGCAATTCCCCCGGCTCGCAAAGCATTTTTTACTTCTGTGTTATAAGTACCCATTGGATATGCCATGCCAAGAACTGGTCGCTTGACTAAAGCCTCAAGTCCTTTCCTACTCTCAATGATTTCATTGAGCATTGCCGTTTGCGGAATACGTTCCATAAACGGATGCGTGTAAGAATGGCAGGAAACTTCGTGCCCTTTATAAACCTCAGAAATTTCAGTTGAGGGAAGACGTTTTGGTGTTCCCATAATCCCGGCGTTCAGGTTGAATGTCCCTTTGATACCGTAACGATTGAATATTTTAATCAGCTTGACATCTTCAATCACGCCATCATCATAGCTCATGGTCAGAGCTTTGACGCATCCTTTGGGATAAAGAAATCTGATGTTTTTCATTGATTATTTCCTGTTTTTAACCATTTATTTTGCGCAATCTAGCCGCAACAGATTTTTCATATGCATCCAAATCGTCAATTTTTATCGTCGCGACTCCGCTTTTCATGGCGGCTTCTGCGACATAACGCGCCACATGTGGAACCACACGCGGGTCAAAGGGTTTTGGAATAACATAAGAAGCCTTGAGCGGGCAATCGCCGTCAAAAATTTTATTTTCAGCGTCAGCAGGATACGCTAATTTTAACATTTTCAGCGTTGCAGCTGGGATTTTAAGACATGCCAGCTCTGCCAAAGCTTTAGCCGCCGCCAGTTTCATTGGTTCATTGATATCACGAGCGCGAACGTCCAGTGCGCCACGGAAAATGCCTGGGAATCCTAGAACATTATTGATCTGATTTGGATAATCGGTACGCCCGGTTCCAACGACTGCAGCGCCAGCATCCCACGCATCTTGAGGCGAGATTTCAGGAACAGGGTTAGCCATCGCGAAGATGATTGCCCCTGACGCCATACTGCGAACCATCTTTTTATCGATAATATTACCAACTGATAAACCCATGAAAATATCCGCGCCGACTAACGCGTCTTTAAGTGTGCGTGCGTTGGTTTTAACGGCAAAGCTGCTCTTTTCCTTAGTCAAGTCGGTACGTTCTGAATGAATGGTGCCCTTGGAGTCGCAGATGATGAAGTTTTCACGTTTTGCGCCAGCTGAGATGTAGAATTCACTACAGGCAATGCCAGCTGCGCCAGCACCGTTAATGACAAAACGGCAATCCTCAATTTTTTTATTGACTAATTTTAGCGCATTTAAAATTGCGGCCAAAGAGATGATCGCGGTGCCGTGTTGATCGTCATGAAAGACTGGAATATTCATGGTTTTTTTCAAAGTCTGTTCAATCTCAAAACAAGCAGGCGCGCCAATGTCCTCGAGATTAATTCCGCCAAAAGTCGGTTCTAAACGCTCTACGGTTTCAATAACTTTAGCTGGATCGGTGCGCCCGCTGGAATTAGCCACCCGATTAATGCATAATGGGATCGCGTCGATATCTGCAAAACGCTTGAATAAAATCGCTTTGCCTTCCATTACTGGCAAACCGGCTTCTGCGCCGATATTACCCAGACCAAGCACTGCAGTACCGTCACTGACGACAGCTACCAGATTACCCTTAGCGGTATATTCCCAAACCTTTTCTGGAGATTTATTGATTTCGAGACATGGAACAGCCACCCCAGGGGTATACGCCATCGCTAAATCGTTTTGGCTTTCACACGCTTTCGTCGAAACCACTTTTATTTTCCCAGCAACTGGTTTGCTGTGATAATCCAAACTCATTTGGTCAAACTTAACTTTCTTCGATTTTTCCATGATAAAATTATCTCCTAATTATTCGCTATTCGCATTGATTGTTTTCGTATTTTTACTTGTCAGCTTTAATTTGTTCAGTCATTTGGTTCTGGCCAATCTTATAAGTTTCCATGTTTAGGTTGACAATTTTTGTTTTGCCACGGAAACACTCGGTTAAAGCATCGGCGACTAAACCGTCAATGTCAGCAGAATCGACCTTGTTCAAGAATTTTTCTTTCAATATCGCTGTCAATGCTCCTAATATCACCGTATTTGCGCATTTCAGATTGCCAAATTCTTCGGCAATATCAGATGCTTTTAACTCGAAAACTGACTGTCCGTCAGCAACTTTAGGCATGTTTTCAATAGTAGAACTATCGTAAAGCAAAACACCATTCGGGCTCAATTCTGGTAGATATTTTTCCAACGACGGTTTGTTCAAAATAATCAAAAGATCACAGTTGCTGTCAACAATTGGCGAACCGATGGTATTGCGATTGACGATCAGCGCGCAGTTTGCAGTCCCACCCCGCATTTCAGGTCCATAAGATGGTAACCATGAAACATTGAAGTTGCGCTGTTTTCCCATCGCTGCAATAATTAAGCCCAGACTCAATACGCCTTGGCCACCAAATCCTGCAATCTTAATCCTCAATTCACGCTCGAAAATCTCTGAGGTACAACGATAATCTGCTGCAACGCCCTCTCCGATTTTTGGCGCGTACATCGCTTCGCGAACCTTTTCCGCATCAAAAATTGGCTCTGGACGAATTTTGGGAGCACGCTTTGCTGATTCATCTTTAAAGACGCCGAGCGGAAAATATGAGCTCATTTCATTGTCGATAAAATCATTCATTTGGCCTGCATCGAATTTTAAATTTACTGGGCAGCCTGACAACAGTTCGACCAGCGAAAAACCTTTTTTATCAATGCTGTTCTGTAGTGCTTTGCGCACTGCTTGCCGTGCTTTTATGATATTTTTAGTCGTGCTCAGGGCGACGCGTTCCACGTAAACCGGCGCCTCCAAACCCGCGACCATTTCGCAAACTCGCAACGGATAGCCTTCGTTCAATTCGGAACGTCCATAGGGACTAGTGGTGGTTTTCTGTCCAATCAGCGAGGTTGGCGCCATCTGGCCACCGGTCATACCATAAATAACATTATTGACAAAAAAGACGCAGTAGTTCTCACCGCGATTTGCTGCCTGGATAAAGTTATTGAAACCAATCGCCGCGAGATCGCCATCTCCTTGGTAGCCGATGACAATACTCTCAGGATTAGCTCGGATTAACCCCGTTGCCACCGAGGCGGAACGACCATGCGGAACTTGAACTCCAAAACAGTCAAAATAATAGTATGCGAACACCGAACAGCCAACTGGAGAGATGAACACAGTGCGATCTTTAATGCCAAAATCTGATATCGCTTCAGCAATCAATTTATGAAGAACACCATGACCACAACCGGGGCAGTACGACATGTTTTTCTTGATTGGCCCGGGGCGGCGTTCAAATGTATCAAAAAATCCCTTAGAGCGGGTTAGTTTAACTTTTTCACTCATCTTATTTATCTCCTTTTCCGGTCGCTTTGCGGCAGTATTTCACAATATCTTCGACTGTCGGCATATTTCCACCCATGCGATTTATCAGGGTTACCGGTTTCGCACATTCAATATTGAGGCGGATATCATCAATCATCTGACCATTATTCATCTCAACACAAACAAACTCCGAAACTTGCGGGGTTACCCGTTGGAAAACATCGCGAGGGAATGGAAATAGCGTAATTGGCCGGATCATTCCAGCTTTGATGCCCTCCTTGCGGAGCTGTTCAATCGCCGTACGGATGATGCGTCCACAGATCCCAAATCCAGCAACCACGATTTCGGCATCATCAAGCATATATTCTTCAGCACGTTGTTCGTTTTTTTGAATTTCACGGTAACGGGCATTGAGTTTGATATTCAGTTCTTCAAGTTCATCATTTCCTAGATAGATTGAAGTCAAATAATTGGTGCGTGGATTAATTTTGAAGTCAAGTGCCCATTCTGGTGATTCGCGGCGCGGCAACGGTTCCGGTAAAGTCACCGATTCCAACATCTGCCCAATGACACCATCGGTAAGAATATAAACTGGCGTCCGATATTTGTCCGCCAAGTCAAACGCTAATGCGGCAAAATCACACATCTCCTGTGCGGAAGATGGCGCAAGTACAATTACTTTGTAACCGCCATGGCCACCACCTTTAACCACTTGATTGTAATCAGATTGTTCCGGCGCGATATTGCCAAGACCTGGGCCACCACGCATAATATCAACAATTACGCACGGTAATTCCATGGTCGCGAGGTAGGAAACTGCTTCCTGTTTCAGGCTGATCCCTAATCCTGATGATGCCGTTAATGCACGACGCCCAGCGGCAGCGGCCCCCATTACCATATTGATGGCGCCAGTTTCGCACTCTGCTTGGATGAAAGTTCGATTAAGCTTTGGGAAATACTCCGCGGATGCTTGCGCTATCTCGCTGGCGGGCGTGATCGGGTAACCAAAATAACAATCGCAACCCGCAAGGATTGCACCGTAAACTACGGCTTCGTTGCCCTTCAATAAAAGTTTATTACTGTATTCCATCATCATCCTCCGCTTCGTCTTCGGTTATCTCAATAATTGAAATTGCGCCAGGTTCAGGACAGGAATAAAAACAACCGCCACAACCGATGCAACCGCTTCCCTGATATACCGAGAACGTGGTTCCCATGAAATTAAGTTTCGAGCTCATATCCAATACTTTTTTAGGACACGCGATAATGCATCTGCCGCACCCTTTGCATTCATCAGAAATGATGTCGACACGATATGTTTTTTTAGGTTTTTTAGACATATATAATACCTATAATATTATTTAACTAGTTTGAATATAGAAAATACCACGAAAACCCCTGATTTTCAAACAAAACTCAAGGATTAAAAATTGCCACTTAGGGAGCCTCGATTAGTTTCGAGGGAAAACTTTAAATAGTTGGTGAGTTGGTGAGTTGGT
>DLIO01000008.1:0-26227 GCA_002483765.1 Lentisphaeria bacterium UBA7640
GACCGGAAATAGACCCTTATTTGTTATTAGACACTATGAAGTTTGGGGATTTCCATGCAGTGCTTCGTCGTTTTATGAAAACATTTACTACAAAGATACGATCCATGTCACTCAAGGATAACAGCGTTAAAGCATAACGAACAGGATCGACACCTCAATGCTATAGAAAAAAAACAGCATCAAACAGATCTCTTTTTTATAATAGTATAGCCATCTTTTCACACCAAAATCATGGAACGAGACACTTAGCGCTTGAACAACGACAAACATTCCAAAATCAATTGTTCTTGCCCCGTGGCGGTGAACATCTCTTTGGATAGGGTTTGCGATAAAGTTTTACGGTTTGAATGATAAAAATATGAGATGCCCATTAAGATAAAAATATACGCTTCAAAGGTGATTTCAGCAGGCAAAGCTCCAGCGGATTGAACTTGCAAGAATAGCTCTTTTAATCCTGAACGATGTTTCTGCTGAATGCCTGGAAGCAATTTAATGTTGATTTCATTTTCCATATTGGCCCAAGTTAGAAGTCGCCGAAACTCAGGATTTCGGTGGTGGACTGCCATATATTCACGAAGCAATATCTCTGTCAAACGAGCTGGTTCTGCCGCGGCTTCCTTCAGTGCCTTACCTGAAATATCCTTCATATCGTCGAGCACAGTGCTGACACAACGTTCAAACAATTCGGATTTATTACCAAAATAAGCATAAATCCGCTGTTTATTAGCGCCAGCAGTTTCCGCGATGGCGTCAACAGTGGTTCCATGAAAACCGTTTGCTGCAAAGAGTTTGCAGGCCGCCCGCATAATTTTTTTCCGAGTATCAATAGCGCGTTGTTGCATTAGTCAGTAAACCATTGTTCGCGGTTAACGTTGACAAAGTCATCGTCATTAAGATGCGGATAAGCGCGCCACACTCGGTCAATCTCTTCAGTTTGACCTGGTGACAACACCTCGTTGGGATTCAAACACCATGTTCCTGGCAACAAACCTTGCCGACGCAACACTTCATGTATGCCCGGAATACAACCAGCAAAAGCGTTTGCTGGATCAAAAAATGCGGCATTGCTGTCGGTAACTTCGACATTGCGGACCAACATTTCTGCAGGAATTGACGTGCTATTGGATTCAATGATTTTGTGACATTCGTCCAGCAATTCCACCGCTTTTTGCGTCCAACAACACCAATGTCCAAGCAAACCGCCTTTAATTCGCAATGATTTTCCGTTAATGCGATATTCTGTCAATAAATCAATGACAATATTATCATCATTACCAGTATAAAGCGTAATGTCGTTACGCCCAGACTCCGCAAGCGCGCGGATTACATCAAAAGTTTGGTAACGATTGAATGGCGCCATTTTGATACCGATAACATTATCTATTTCCACAAAACTGCGCCAAAATTGATACGGCAAGACCCGTCCGCCAACACTCGGTTGAAGATAAAACCCGATGACTGGGATCACTTCGGCGACACGACGACAATGTTCTAAAAGTTCATCAATTGAAGCATCTTTCAACGCCGCCAAACTGAGCAATCCATCATGAAAACCGTTTTCAACTTCAAACTCAGCTTCCTTTAACGCTTGCGCCGTTTTGCCACAAATACCACCGATTTTCATGATTTTCTTATTGCGTTTCGTTCCCCATTCGTCAATGAATGCTCCAGTTTGTTGCAATACCGTTTCAAACAATCCAACTTCTGGATCGCGAATTTCAAACTGGGTAGAATGCACGCCGACAGCAATTCCGCCCGCTCCAGCATCAATGTAATAACGCGCCATCGCGCGTTGATAACGTGGTTGAAATTGACGCTCAGCATTCAACGCTAACGGCATGGCTGGAATAACCATCCCACGGCGAAAATTTTCTACGATCTCAATCGGCAAATCTTCAATTAACATGTTTCACCTCAAAACTTACCGGTGTTTACTTCAAAATGGGTCGGTTTACCGAGCGAACGCCCGCCTTTCATCAACCATTGCGCCTGCATTGAAATCATTTTTTCTAATGACACGCGAGGATAACCGAATAGCGAAAAAGCTTTCGCCGCGTTATTTAGATAACACTTATCGGCAGAAATGCCCGTGTAGGTGATTTTTTTACCCAGAATTTCGCCAAACCGTTCAGCGATATATTCAACCGGAATAATTTCCGGGCCACTAACGTTCAACGTGGTTGGCGGTGCAGTAGCATGCTCGAGCGCGCGCAAAGCAAAACTATTGGCATCACCCTGCCAAATAACATTAAAATGGCCAACCGTGTTATTCACCGGTTGTTCATTCCAAACCTGTTGCGCAATATCATGAAGCACGCCGTAACGCAGATCAACTGCGTAATTGAGCCGAAACAACAAAACTTTAGCTCCATGAACTCGCGAACACCATTGAAAAATCCGTTCACGACCAAGACAAGATTGTGAATATTCGCCAACTGGTTCTGGCGCATCTTGTTCGACACTGCCGCCACTTCCGACGCCAACCAAAGGATAAACGCAACCGGTTGAAAACACCACAATCCGACTTTCATTGAAATGTTCGCCAACATATGCTGGAGATAACGCGTTCATCGCCCAAGTTAAATCCTCTGAACCGCCAGTACCAAACTTACGACCCGCCATAAAAATGATATTCGGAACTTTCGGCAAAGCCGCGACTGCGGAACGATCCAGCAAATCGCAAGCAATAGTTTGAATTCCCCACTCTTCCAGTTTTTCACGACCAGTTTCATCGCTAAAACGCGACACGCCGATAACTTTTTTAGACACTCCTGCCGCCTTAATCGCCGCCACCGCTTGCCGCCCCATGGTTAAACCCATTTTGCCGTTGATCCCAAGAATCATGATGTCGCCATCTAAACGCTTCATCATTTCAATTAAATCAGCACTAGGCTCTGACAACAATTTATCCAACATCTCTTCATTTTCAATAACTTGCATTGCTTAACTCCTCATTAAACCAACTAAATGTTTTCTTTTATTATACACCAAATTCATTCTCTGTCAACAGCGCAATTTGAAACTTACCTTTTTTTGTGAGTTTCTCCAAGAAACGAAAACAGACTTAAACCGCTGAGAACACAAAGAAGGCGCAAAGTTTGCGAGGAGGGAAATAAGAATTTAACCGCGGAACATACGGAAGGACACGGAAATAAATGGCGAACTTTGGTTTCTAATTTTCTCTCGTATTATGCGTGAGGGAATTCAAAACCCAAATACCAGTCCTATTGTGAATGGACAAACTAATTTCCCTTTCCATGATTTTCAGTGTATTCCGTGGTAAAACCTCTATCTCCATCCCTACCTTAAATCTTAATCTTTAAAACTTAACCCTTATTTTCTATGATTGATGGCGATTTGTGTCAAATACAATTATATTGGTTTTGAACAAACTTTCACATTTGAAATGGAGAAATTCATGAGCGACAAAAAAACTGGCGCCTCGATATTGGGCCAAATTATCGGTTGGAGTATTTTATTCTTCGCTGTATTGGGAGTTATTTTATGGTATTTTGCGCGTCCAGCCTTGGAGGAACGCGGTTATTCCGTAGATGAAATTAAAGCAAAAACCGGGCAAATCCGAGAAAACGTCAATACTACAGTAGATAGCACAAAAGAAAAATTCCACCGGTTAAAATCAAAAACCGGCGAGACCTCCGAATTCGCCACCGAAAAAGCAGTGGAAATAAAAGACAAAACCGCAGAGACTTCAAAAGTAGTTTTTGAAGAAATAAACCTTGATTAAAACCGATACTATTGAAATTCAAAGGGAAATATTATGATCAGTCGCAATGAATTAAAAGTTCGCATAAGTCAGGCATTATCACAAACCCCTGCCGATTTAGTTATTAAAAATATCGATTATCTATCGGTAACGACTGGAGAAATATTACATGGAGATATTGCCATTTGTGGGAACTACATTATTGCTACTGGTGAAGATTACCATGGGAAAAGGGAAATCGACGGCACTGGACTAACCGCCGTGCCCGGTTTCGTTGATGCGCATCTACACGTCGAATCATCAATGATCACGCCTTATGAATTCGAGCGCTGTGTTTTGCCACGCGGCACCACTACCGCTGTTTGTGATCCTCACGAGATGTGCAATGTCAAAGGACGCCAAGCTCTCGAATATTTTCTAAAATGTTCTGAACGGATGATCATGGATCTGCGCGTACAGTTAAGTTCCTGCGTTCCTGCCACCCACATGGAGACGTCCGGAGCGCGGTTGACGCTTGATGATTTGCTACCGCTAAAAAATCACCCGCAATGTTCTGGTCTTGCGGAATTTATGAATTTTCCGGGAGTGTTAATGCAATTACCAGAAGTGTTGGAAAAACTGGAAGCGTTCAGCGAAAGCGGCATTGACGGACATTGCCCGCTACTTCAAGGTAAAGAACTAAACGCCTATATCGCGGCTGGCATTCGCAATGATCATGAATGTTCAACCCCAGAAGAAGCGTTAGCGAAAATCAACAAAGGAATGCGTGTTTTCATTCGTGAAGGCAGCGTCGCAAAAAACCTGCACGCGCTCGTTTCCATAATCAATAATTTCACCGTGTCTTTCGTCGCATTTTGTACTGACGACCGCAACCCCTTGGAAATTGCTTCTGAAGGACACATCGATTACCTAATTCGCACCGCGATTGAACTCGGAGTTGAACCAGCGTTGGCGTATCGTGCAGCCTCGCGTTCCGGAGCAGAAGCGTTCAATCTAAACGATCGTGGCATTATCGCGCCGGGTCACCGAGCAGATATTGTGTTATTGTCAGACTATCGTCGCTGCCAAGTCGCGCAAGTGATAAAAAATGGTCAAATCGTGACGCCTGAACTGTTTGAACAGCGTCCACCTGCCCCATCTTCTGGTTTTGCCGAAAAATCGCTGATCCGTTCCAAAGTAAGTGCAGAAGATTTTCGCATTACTTCAAAATCAGCGGCAACCCGTGTCATTGAGATCATTCCTAGTTCATTAATTACTAACGACCTGAAAATGGAACTGCCGTTCGACGGCACTGAAAAATTTGCTTTGCCAGAAAAAGACATTCTGAAAGTAGCAGTGCTGGCGCGTCACGGTTCCAATGAAAACATCGGACGTGGTTTCGTAAAAGGTTTTGGCATAACCTCTGGAGCCATCGCATCCAGTGTCGGGCATGACAGCCACAACATCTGCGTAACTGGCGTTTCGGAAACAGATATGGCAAAAGCTGTAAACGCTCTGATTGAATGTGGCGGCGGCATGTGTGCAGTAAAAAACGGACAAATTATCGCAATGTTAAAATTGCCGATTGCTGGCATAATTTCGGACGAACCGTTCGAAAAAGTAGAAGCGCAACTCCGCGAACTCCACAGTAAAGTTGTCCAAACCGGTTGTCCACTCGAACAACCCTTCCTTCAGCTGGCATTTCTACCATTACCGGTCATTCCATTCCTCAAGATTACCGATTTAGGTTTAGTCGACGTCACCAAATTCGAGCTCATCGAAACCTAAATGGGGAAAGATGGGGGCAGAAAAACCAACAATAATAGACGGAGTGGAAAAATTAACCACGAAAGACACGGGAAAAAGTGATTTAACTTTAGTTTATAATTCACGCGCGCATAATGCGCGCGCGAATTTAAAACACAATTAGACCTTACCCTATTTCGTGATATTAGTGGACAAACTACTTTTCCTCCTTTTCCGAGAACCTCAGTATCTTCCATGGTTAAATACTCCTTCCCAACTCTCATTTCCCCTTCTTCCCATTTATTTTCCGCGATTTTTTAAAAACGTCTATTGACATATTGTTTTTTATGAGTATAATAATTAAATACAAAATGGATTTAAATAAAATGCATAAAATAAACACACGAACTAAAAAATCTCGTAAGTTGATGGAATTGAAGAGATTATTACTTAATAGCGATGGTATTAGCCGTAGTGAAGCTGCAACCTTGACTGATCTCGACATCCGCACCGCTGGGGCGTATTTGGAAGAACTAGTGGAGAGTGGATTGGCACGGGGAGTTGTACAACCGCCCAAAGGCCAAGGTCGTCCGAGCGTGTTGTTCCTGCCAAACCGTGATAATTTATGTTATGTGGGTCTGTTAATTTCTGCGGAGTTAGTAGTGACCGGTTGCATTATCGATTACGACGACAATATACTGAGCCGTGACAGTTTCAGATTTGATAAAAATTGTAGCAAGCTGACGGTTTTCCGGAGGTTATTAGATTTTATCAAAGAGAGTGTCGTAAAACATCCGGAATATCGTTTAACGGCTGCAGGAATCGCGATTTCGCGCTGGTTACAGCCGCCACTGGCTTCATATGATCTTTATTCCGGATTAGCTGATTATCTGACCCGCGAGTCCGGAGTTCCGGTTTATCGCGATATCAACATCAATATGCTGGCATATCTATACAGTAAACGTTATAATTGTCGCAATTTGGCGCTGGTCAGCCCAGGACGCGTAATTGAACTAGGAATGGTCATCAATAACTTTCCGGTGGCTAAATTGTATGAACACGAACAATGGTTAGCACATTTAACCATGAATCCGCAAGGACGGAAATGCTACTGTGGTAAACGCGGCTGTCTCGAGAACTATGTTACAGCTGGCGCACTCCAAGAACGCTGGAATGCCAGTGGTGGCGAGGGCGATTTTTCTCAAGCAGTAACTTCCGATGACCCAGCAGCACTAAAACAGGTTCATAATACAGAAATAATACTTGGACGTGCCTGTCGAGAAATTTCCGAAACCTATCATCCTGACCTGATTTGTCTACCTCATCGCTATAAAAATTCGTTCGACGCCATAATGAAAGGTTACGGCAACGCAACATCAGAACTTAAGATTGTCGACGGGGAAAGTTTAACTGTAGATATTGGCGCCGCGCAACTAGCGGCATTTTTATCCACGCATCAATTTATGAAGACTCAAATTTAACCAGAGGAGGTTTTAAAAATGAGTAAAATGAAAGAACTAGCCGTTAATGGCGGTAAAAAGGCGATTGATTTCGCCATGAAGGGACGCGAACAATTTGACCAAGCAGAGCGTGAAGCCGCGCTCCGTCTCTTTGACGCAAGCATTAGTAGCGGGAACGCCTTCGGGTATAACGGTCCAGAAGAGGAAGCCTTCGGCAAAGAGTTTGCCGAGTTTCTCGGTGGCGGTTATGCTGATGGCGTCAACTCCGGCACCAATGCGGTTTATGTCGCATTAAAAGCGTTGGATCTACCACCTTTTTCCGAGGTTGTAGTCGGAGCCGTAACTGATCCCGGTGGCATTATGCCAATTGTCATTACTAACTGCATCCCAATGGTGGCAGACGCCATGCCTGGATGTTATAACTCCGGCCCTGCAGAAATTGAAGCAGTAATCACGCCATTAACGAAAGCGATCGTTATTGCTCACATCGGCGGCGAGCCTGCTGACATACTTGGCATTATGAAAGTTGCGGCCAAATATAATCTGCCAGTAATTGAAGATTGCGCGCAATCGCATGGCGCAAAAGTCAACGGTCAATACGTTGGCACCTTCGGTTCATACGGTTCATTTTCGCTAATGTTCGGCAAACATTTTTGCACTGGCGGCCAAGGTGGAGCAGTTTTCTGTAAAACTGAAGAGTTATACTGGAAAGAGCGTCGTGCTGCCGACCGTGGAAAACCATTTGGACTGACCAACTCAAAAGGCAATGTTACTCCTGCCTTAAACTGTAATTTAGATGAACTCGGCGCCGCCATCGGTCGAGCTCAACTCAAAAAATTACCATCGATAATTGCACGTCGTCAAAAATTTGTCGCAATGTTGATTGAGCGCGGACTCGGGAAGTTAGCGGGCATCACCATACCTGAAATCATTGCTGGTGGCGAACACGTTTACTGGTGGTGGCGTTTACGGGTTAATAGCGATAAAATCACCGTTTCAAAAGCAGACTACTGTGCAGCATTAATGGCTGAAGGCATTCCACTGAGTCCGAATTATAGTGCTGCATTACCGACCACTTTTGAGTGGTTCCAAAATCGTCAAGAAAAATTCCCATGGAACAATCCGTCATACAAAGGTGATTTGCGTCGCGAATTCCCGTGTCCGAATGCTTCGGCCGCCATGGAAAATCATTTCAACCTAACCATATCGGAAAGTTGGGGTGAAAAAGAAGCCGACGCGCTGATGGAGGCGTTCAAGAAAGTTGACGAGGCGTTTCGAAAATGATTATTGATATTCACACTCACATCACCAGTGATGATTTCCCGGAATTCAGCCGCGTCATGCTAGGGCGCGGCCCGTTTACCGCGGATATCCTCCTAAAGCGTATGGATATGGAAGGCATCGACCGTTCAGTGTTGTTGCCACTGCCATCACCAGAATGTTTGGATTATTACGGAGTAGCTGGTAATCAAGACTGCATTCGTGCGGCGCGTAAACATCCCGATCGATTGAGTGCATTTTGTTATATCGATCCACGTTCGATCACCAATTACACCGACGATGGCATTGCCAAGCTAATGCGCATCTATAAAGACCTCGGTTGTCTTGGTATCGGAGAAATGACCGCTAGTCTGGAGATGGACGACATTCTTTATCAACGCTTGTTTTTTAATGCTGGCGAAGAAAAAATGCCGATCATCTTCCACTTCAAACCGCAAGGATCTACTAGTTATGGAGCGATTGACGATCTCGGCTTGCCGCGTACTGAAAGGATGTTGGCGATGTTCCCAAAGACCATTTTCTTGGGACATTCGCAATGCTTTTGGAATGAACTGATCGGTTCTTTAACCAAGGAAACGCGCTGTAACTATTTCAAAGAACCATACGAAGGGAAAGGTCGTTTATGGACATTATTCGAGAAATATCCTAATTTGTACGGAGATTGTTCGGCTGGTAGTGCATTTTATGCGCTGAGCTGCGACCCCAAAGGATATGAATTCTTAGAACGATTCCATGAACAGATCTGTTTTGGCACCGACCGTTTCACCGGATTGGATGAACCCATTCCCGGCATCATTCCATACTTGAAAGATGGATTGGCCGAAGGAAAAATATCGTCCAAAAGCTATGAAGCGATCATGCATAAAAACTTCGAGAAAATTACCAGTTAAACCGCGAAATGGGGCGGTGGACGTTTCGTCCACTCCCCATATAAGTGAGTTTATTTGAAAGATAAACAGATCGAGCTTTAAAAAAAATTTATCAGATAAAAACAGTTCAAGTCGAATTTTAACTTGAAAACAAATTTATGCCCTTTGAGAGCAAAAAAAGCAAAGAACGCACCATCGGTTTTCGAGTAGATTTTATTTGACAATATTCAATGATTGAGAAGAAAAACGGTAGGAAAGAACACAGTAAGATTGCCACGATATTTACGAAAAAACATCAGACCTGATAATGATTATATTATTATTGAATTTGTTTTTCTTATGATAATGGTTATTTTTAATTTGTTGACATTTAAATAAATTAATCACAAGGAGATCGTGGCTTATGAAAAGTAACTCAGCAGGAATATTGAAAGGCTTGATCATAAACCTAGTATTAGTGTTTGCAGTCATGCTTTCCGCAGGAACTGCGTTAGCTGAAGGAATTAGTGAAACGGAAATCCTCAAAGCCCAGCAGGAATGGGCTGACGGTATTGTCGCAATCGGCAAAGCCTATACCGACAAACAGGATTATAAAAAAGTCGCGCAAGATATGATCAATGACTTGTATGCATTTCAGGCGACCAAGGTGTTGTTTAAGCCAACAAAAGCGGCAGATATCCAGTTCCGTCCAACCAAAGAGGGCACACTGTCCTATTTTATCGGGAATAACAAAGATTTCCCTGAAGACAAGGGGTTTGCTCTGCAACCATGGATAAAGGTGAAAATCACCAATTCCGGTGGCATGTATATCAAAAATGAAATCGCGCTCGCCATGGGGGTTTATTCTTTCACTACTTCGGATGGCGAGATTGTTGATGTTGATTTCTCTTTCGGATATATCAAAAACGAACAAGGCAAGATAAAAATCATCCTGCAGCATTCATCGCTACCTTATAGCCACAAATAAATAGGATAGCACGAATTTTTGTGGCGCAGAAATAATGAGTGGCCAATACATTGAGATAGTGAGAAAATGAAACAAAATCCGGCTTATGAATATGATTATGTTCTGAGTAAACTACTTGAATTAACCTATGACGGTATTGTTGTAGTTGACGCGACGGGTATAATCACCCTCATAAGTAAGGCTTATACTGATTTTCTCGGAATTTCTGAAAAAGACGCTATCGGGAAACATGTAAACGACGTAATTGAAAACACCCGGCTCCCAATTGCGCTTAAAACTGGTAAAACAGAAAAGGCGCAATTGCATCTGATTAACGGTAATTATATGGTTGCGTCAAGATATCCACTGATAAAAGATGGACAAATAGTCGGTGCTATCGGAAAAGTACTATTTCAAAATATTAATGACCTTAATGTTTTGCATAAACGTATAAATGATCTTCAAAACCAACTGGAAAACTTTCAATCTAAAGCCAATAGACTGGGGCAAGCGAAATATTCTTTCCAAAATATTATTGGCGAAAGTGATAAACTCCTATTAGCTAAAACCATGGCCCAAAAGGGCGCATTAACTGATTCAAGTATTTTGCTACTTGGCGAAAGTGGAACAGGCAAAGAACTTTTTGCCCATGCGATACACCAGGAAAGCGTTCGTGCCGGGAAACCTTTTATTAAAGTTAACTGCGCTGCCATTCCTCAAGAATTGCTTGAGTCAGAACTTTTTGGTTATAAGGGAGGAGCATTTACCGGAGCATTGAAAGGTGGCAAAATGGGAAAATTTGAAACGGCTGACGGCGGAACTATTTTTCTCGATGAGATTGGCGACATGCCGAAAAGTATGCAATCCAAACTGCTTAGAGTTTTGCAGGAAAAAGAGATCGAAAAAATTGGCGCGCAATATCCTTTAAGCGTCGATGTTAGAATTATCGCCGCAACAAATAAGAATCTGGAAGAGCTCACCGCGCAGGGTGATTTTCGAGCAGACCTTTTTTACCGTCTGAATGTTTTTGGAATTAAAATCCCCTCGCTTCGCGAACGTCCCGAGGATATTGATATTTTAATCCCCTACCTACTGAACAAAATTTGTAGCCGAATGGGCAAGTATGTTGAAAATATCTCTTCTGAGGCAATTAAAAAACTCAATAAATATAGTTGGCCTGGAAATATCCGTGAACTTGAAAATGTCCTTGAACGCGCGGTCAATCTTATTGGTAAAGAAGGAGTTATTGAGTCTAAACATTTATCTGAGAAAATCGGCGGACAAGTTATTGACAATAAAATTACCAGCCTAGAAGAAAGCCTCCAAAAATGCGAAATAGAAGTCATAGAGAAAGCCATCGCTATCACAAAAGGCAATAAAGCAAAAGCCGCCCGTCTCTTAAATATCAGTCGTTCAAAACTATACGAACGGCTTTCAAAACTCAATATGTAGCAGAACCTATACACTTATTGATTCACAAACAAGAACCGTCACGCATACAACACACTTTCCAGTGTTTTTATTGACCATGTGTCATTTCAAGGACACTTCTGGCTATATATCAAACTTTTCTATTAAAAGACCTGCAATTATTAGCCTCTAATAACCCATTTCCATTTTTTTGAGTGGAATTTTTTATTTGGCATAGTTGTTGCTATGTAAATTCCAACAACTTAAAAAGGACGATAACATGGAAAAAGTAAAAGTTATCAGCGCGAGCGAAGCCGCGGCAATGATAGAAAATGGTTCGACGGTTGCAATTGGCGGATTCGTGGGTTGCGCTCACCCTGAAGGATTGACCGCTGCCGTGGAAACATATTTCTTAGAAAATGGCACGCCCCGCGGCTTGACCTTGGTTTACGCAGCAGGACAAGGCGACGGCAAGACGCTTGGGTTAAACCATTTTGGTCGCGAAGGGATGCTGAAACGAGTTGTCGGAGGGCATTGGAATCTCGCCCCAGCGATGGGACAACTAGCATTAGACAATAAAATTGAAGCGTACAATTTCCCACAAGGAGTTATTAGCCAGTTATTCCGCGAAATTGCCGCAGGCAATCCAGGTAGACTCACCCATGTCGGCTTAAAAACCTTTATTGACCCGAGAAACGACGGTGGAAAACTCAATAAGAGAACCACTGAAGATTTAGTAGAACTTATTGAAATAGATGGTCGTGAATGGCTTTTATACAAAGCTTTTCCAGTTAATATTGGCTTGCTTCGTGGAACTTCCAGCGATTCATTCGGCAATATCTCTTTCGAAAATGAAGTTATTTCAGCGGAAGTCATGGCGATTGCTACTGCAGTAAAAAATTGTGGTGGCAAAGTGATTGTCCAAGTAGAACGAATGGTTGATGATTATTCACGAGACCCCAAAAGTATTCAAATCCCCGGACTTTATGTAGATGCCGTGGTTATTTCCAAGCCATCCGAGCACATGCAGACTTATGCTGAACAATTTAATCCTAATTATGTCCGTCAGGGCGACATCTCATCGTTAACTCTGCCACGTATGGAAGATGGCCCCAGACGTTATATTGCCAAACGGGCATTTCAGGAGATTTGTTCTGAGGATATCGTCAATCTGGGGATTGGCCTGCCCGAAGGGGTTGCGCAGATCGCGATGGAACAAGGCAAAATAGACGACATGACCTTAACCGTGGAATCCGGCCCGATAGGCGGTATTCCAGCTTCAGGATTAAGTTTTGGCGCGTCAACTTTTCCACATGCAATCATAGATCAGCCCTATATGTTTGACTTTTATGACGGTGGCGGCCTGGACATCGCGTTTCTCGGAATGGCGGAGTCTGATCGTAGTGGAAATGTCAATGTTAGCAAATTCTCTGATCGAATTGCCGGTGTTGGTGGTTTTATGAACATCACTCAGAATGCTAAAAAAGTTGTTTTTACTGGAACCTTTACCGCAGGAGGATTAAAAATAGCTTTTAAAAACGGCAAGCTTGAAATAATCAATGAAGGAAGGGTTGATAAATTTGTCAATAGTGTTGAACATGTCACCTTCAGTGGCGATTATGCACGAGAAAACAAACAGACGGTTATGTATATTACCGAACGAGCGATTTTTAGATTGACTGATTCCGGCCTCGAATTAATAGAAATAGCACCCGGTATTGACCTCGATAGAGATATTCTCGGTCACATGGGGTTTAAGCCACAAATAAGCGATAATTTAAAAGTAATGTCATTAACAATGTTTGAATAAGGAGATAAGTCATGAAAGAAGTATTAATTTCAGGTGCGGTAAGAACGCCAATCGGTGGACTGTGTGGAGGACTTTCAGAAGTTTCCGCGGTCGAATTGGGAAAAACCGTGGCGTTGGAATCATTGAAACGTTCTGGCATACAAGCGGAAAATATTGATGAAGTTATCATCGGTAATGTTCTGCAAGCTGGTTTAGGGCAAAATCCTGCGCGACAAATCGCCATCGGATGTGGTGTTCCAATAGCAGTTCCTTCATTTACCGTCAATCAAGTTTGTGGTTCAGGACTAAAAGCCATTGACTTAGCTTTTCGTTCAATATTGCTTGGCGAATCCTCAGCAGTTATTGCCGGTGGAATTGAGAACATGAGCGGTGCTCCTTACATCCTGCCTGCACTTAGACAAGGCGCCAGATTTGGAAAAAGCATAGCTTTAGATATTGCTGAAAATGATGGACTAACTGATGTATTCGGTCAATATCCGATGGGCATAACTGCGGAAAATATCGCTGAAAAATATAATATCTCGCGTGAAGATCAAGATCGCTTCGCTGCGGAAAGCCAACGCCGTTGCGCGGTCGCCGTGGAAAATAATATTTTTAAAGATGAAATTATCCCTGTCACGGTCAAACAACGCAGAAAAGAGATCATTATCGCTCAAGATGAACACCCAAAGCCTGCTTCAACTTTTGAGATTTTATCCACATTGCGCCCCGCGTTCAAAAAAGACGGCACGGTTACAGCTGGTAACGCCTCAGGAATAAATGACGGCGCGGCTTCAGTAATAATTGCCGATGCTAATAAATTCGCCGACAGATCACAATGTGTAAAAGTCCGGGATATTGTTTGTGTCGGTTGCGCTCCTGAACTAATGGGAATGGGGCCAGTCGAAGCAGTTAAAAAACTACTTAAACGTCAAGGCTTAAACACTAATGATATTGATCTCTGGGAACTCAATGAAGCTTTTGCGGCTCAAGCTTTGGCCGTTCTCGCGGAATTAAAACTTGATCCGGCTAAAGTCAATGTTAATGGTGGAGCCATCGCGCTAGGTCATCCAATTGGCGCCAGCGGCGCACGAATTACGGTTACCTTGATCCACCAGATGAAACGTCAGAATGCCACGTTTGGAATAGCTTCTCTATGTGTCGGCGGTGGCATGGGATTAGCTATTTTACTTGAAAACGTCTAACAGGAATAGAATAATGAACAAAGAAATAGTTGGGATAATCGGCGCTGGCACCATGGGCGGCGGAATCGCTCAGATGTTCGCAGAAAATGGTTTTAAAACTTTATTGTGGGATGTCAACGCTGATTTCACCAATAAAGGGATTGAAAAAATCCAAAAACGTTTAAATAAAAGCGTTGAAACCGGTAAATTGGCGAAAGAGAGAGCTGAAGATATTTTAAGCAAGATCAACAAAGCAACGGACTTGAATGAATTTAACGAAACTGACCTAGTAATCGAGGCAATCATTGAGGATTACGACGTTAAGGTTGAACTCTATAAAAAACTTGAAAAGATTGTCGGAGCCGAAACAATTATCGGCAGCAATACGAGTTCCTTGAGTATTAGTGATTTATCCGGTAACTTGAATACGCCAGAACGATTTCTAGGGATTCATTTTTTCAACCCTCCAACCAAACTCGAACTCGTTGAAGTCATCGCTACTTCTAGCTTATCCCCGCAAGTAAGTCAAAAAGTAAACGATATATTGACCAGATGCGGAAAAAGCGCAGTTAAAGTCAATGATTCTCCGGGATTTATCGTCAACCGTTTACTATTGCCATTTATCAATGAAGCTGCTAAACTGCTCGATTCAGGGGTTGCGAAAGCGGAGGATATTGATACCGCGATGCGCCTTGGAACTTTGCACCCGGCTGGCCCTTTGCAAGTCGCGGATTTGATTGGTCTTGATATCTGTAAAGATATCCTTGAAAAGCTGGCAGAATCATTGCAACAGGAAAATTATAAACCGGCAAAATCTATTGTTGATTTAGTTAAAGCAGGAAAACTAGGAAGAAAAACCGGAGAAGGATTTCATGTATATTAAAGATAAACATTGTGTCGTGACTGGCGCAGGTCGCGGATTAGGAAAGCAAATAGCGCTTGACCTGGCAAAACAAGGTGCCATAGTTCATGCTTGTGATATTAGCGACGAGGCTATGCAAAGCTTAAAAGATGACAGCAACAGTACGTCAATGACATTTCACGTTTGTAACGTTACTGACGAAGCCAGCGTTAAAGCTATGTTTGCTGAATTACCTAAAGTTGATGTTCTGGTGAATAATGCTGGAATAACTCGTGACGGCTTATTGGTCAGAGTCAAAAATGGCACAACAACGATGATGTCGCTGGAGGATTTCCAAAATGTTATAAACGTCAATCTTACTGGGGTATTTCTCTGTTCCAGAGCGGCCGCCGCAAAAATGGCCGAAAGCGACGGCGGCGTTATTATTAATATTTCATCGGTATCCAGAGCCGGGAATTTCGGGCAGACCAACTACTCCGCCGCCAAAGCTGGAGTTGATGCCATGACCGTAACCTGGAGCAAGGAACTGGCAAAATACCACATCCGCTGCGTCGCTATCGCTCCTGGTTATATAAATACCGAAATGGTCGCGGCGATAAAACCCGAAGCACTGGAAAGAATCACCGCTCAAGTGCCACTAAAACGTCTTGGAGAAATGCATGAAATCTCCAAAACGGTTAGTTTCATAATCGAAAACGATTTTGTGAACGGCAAAACACTTGAAATTGATGGTGGTTTACGGGTTTAAAATAATAGCTTTGAGATATTTCATGTTACTTCGATGAACTTTAGAAGATTGGTGCCGCCTTGCTTTCTCGGGCCTAAGATCTGGCCTTGAGTCATGATGACCAGATCCCCAGCCACAATAGTATCTGAATTTTTTAAATTTTCTATAACAATATCCTCCCATTCATGATCCTTATTGGGAACATATATAGCATGAACCGCATATTGCATGGCAAGTTGTTCACAGGTAAAAGGATCACAACTAAAGGCCAGTATCCAGACGTCTGGTCTGAATCTTGAAACATGTCTTGGCGTTCTCCCTGAAGTCGTTGGCGTGATAACATATTTCACATTCAAATTGCCAAGTGCGTCGTTGACCTGCATGGAGATCATATCCTCTATTCCCGGGTTCGTTTCAAAGACGGCCTTCTTCATCAATTCAAAACGTATTGAAGCGTAACCTCTCCATCGCTCTGTAGCACTTGCTATCTTGGACATCATTCTCACCGTTTCCACGGGATATCTGCCCACCGCAGTTTCAGCGGAAAGCATAACCGCATCGGTGCCATCGACTATAGCATTGGCCACATCCGTAGCTTCCGCTCTGGTAGGCCGAACATTGTTGATCATCGATTCAAGCATCTGAGTGGCAGTTATTACCGAAATGCCCAGCACGTTGGCTTTATGTATGATGTTCTTTTGCACGACTGGAACATCCTCTATCGGAATCTCGACGCCCAGATCCCCGCGTGCTATCATAATAGCGTCGCTCTCTCTGAGGATCGAATCTATATTCTTGACCGCCTGTTCCCGCTCTATCTTAGAAACGATAAAGATCTTTTTGCCTTTGTTGGCAACATATTTTCTAACCTTGATCAAATCTTCTTTTGTTTCAATGAATGAGAGGCAAAATATACTTAAACCCTGCTCAAGTCCGAAATCAATGATCTCTAGATCCTGTTCAGTTATCGGATTAATGGAAATATTAGAACCTGGTAGATTGATCCCTTTATGCGACGACAACGGCCCGCCGACAACGACTTTACAATGAACATCTTCCCTTTCCACGCGCATGCACTCAAGCTGGATGAAGCCGTCATTAAGATAAACGGGATTGCCGGGCTTGACGCTATCGGCGATCTGTTGATACTGAACCGGAATAACTAAATCCCTTCCCGGAACATCCCGTGCAGTAAGAATAACCTGATCCCCTTTCTCCAGCATCATCGGTTCTTCCAGAATGGTTCCCACTCTGATCTTCGGCCCCGGCAGATCTGCCATAATAGCAACAATCTTGTTAAGCTCCGCTGAAATCTTCCTGATTCTGTTAATAACGACGCGATGCCCTTCCAGATCACCATGTGAGAAATTCAACCGGGCAACGTTCATCCCCTGAATAATAAGTTCCCGAAGCATATCCTCAGAAGAGGACGCTGGGCCAATAGTGCATACAATTTTTGTTTTATGATTAGGCAAATCCATAATTCATCCATCTTGTGTAAATCAATACTGTTTTTTATAGAATAGTTTAAATTAAGACCTACTCAGAACTATTCAAATCACAGTAGATACAAATATGGTACGTGCCGGTGTAGTAGATCATCTGGTAAAGTGGACGCATAGTGCATATAAAGAATTAAAAGGAGAGCGTCAACGCTATTGCATTATTAATATGCCGCGCTTTTTAAATTGTCTGGCAATGAAAGACGAAGAAACTTTTCGGAGTTGGCACGAATGGACATTAGCAGAAAAACTTACAGTCAGAAATAAGAGACTCCATTGCTGTTGGTGATAGAGAGTGGTTGGAACAGTTAGTGAAAAGTCAACAATTAAAACGACATGTTATTATTGACAGATGGAAGAATTGTTATTTGCAAGGAATAAAAAGAACACTTGATAAAACTGATACATAGAGGTCAAATTGCTTATTTTAATATACTGCGCCTCACTTTATTTGAATAAAGGAGAAAAAAAGAGCATTTATGCGATTATCAAGCAGTAATAATTTAATTTCAAAGGATTTTTAAGGGACAGACCCCGAAGACCAGATCCTGTTTTTATAGAATAGTTTAAATTAAGACTTACTCAGAACTATTCAAATCACGATAGATACAATACACGGTTAATCGTGACAAGAGACGCTCCTTAAATATCGCTATTTATCTCGTTTTAAATTGTTATAAATTGAACTCTAAACTAGAGCGCGAATTATGCGCGAGCAAGTTAAGACATAAAGTTACAAAGAATTCTCATAGCAGTATCTGACCTTTAAATGCTTTTCCCTTTATTTCAATAAAGTGAGACGTAGGATATTAAAACAGCCAAGAAAATAAGATTGTTTATGTATATGTTAAGCAGTAATAATTAAAATTTGACAAGCCCCTGAAATCAATTATATTAAAGTAATTATGACAGACTACAGAAAAAAATCTGTCATGTTAGACATCCAATTTTAGGATGATATATAGAAACTAAATAATAACTTGTTAGCCGTCGCAGGGGAGGTGCAAGAATTGTCGGACGCTTCTTCAAATGGCGCAAGGTTGCGTCAAGCCGTAAAGGCAGATTACCTGGCAGCATTGGGCATGGCAGCCTGGAGTTTCGCATCTTGCGAATGGCAAGTGTGTTGGTGCTGCGAGAAGATCAAGCCTGGTTCACTTCGCAAAATCGTGGGAGACGAACTAACAGCTGGCAAGATCGCAGCGCACTTCAAGAATCTGACAAGAAATATGCCAAAGTCAGCCGAACGAGAACAGCTCAAGGATCTTGCCGAAGAATTTGCTACGCTTGTCGAAAGGCGAAACAGCATTATTCATGGTAAGCCATGCACTGGGCCAAACGGCGAGTCAAGGCTAAGCTCCGCAGGCGTCATCGAGATCCCCGACCTCGAAGATGCTGCAGACGCTTTCGCAGAGTGTTGCAGCAAGCTCAACAGAATCTTCCACAGTTTTCTCAAAACGTATGTGCCGCCGCATGTCCAGCGAGCGGCTAACATTTCGCTGCAACTGACAATTGACGCGCGCGGACGACCGCGTCAATTGCCGCTGAGCTCTGACGTTAGGCCATGATCACAATAAACATCATCCAGCGCGTCTTTCACATTCGGGTTGGTGCGTCAACCGGGACCGCATTCGCAATTGAGCAGGATGATCGCCAGTATTTGATCACTGCGGCACACGTCGTTTCGAGCCTTAAAGGTAGCTATGTTGTCGAATTGTTTCATGAAGGTGCATGGAAGACCTTGGCGCTCTCATTAACAGGGATATCCCAAAACGCCGACATTGCGGTGTTCGCACCACCTTTTCAGCTTGCGCCGTCGCTACCAACCCCGGTTAGTGCAGACGGCGTTACGTATGGTCAAGACGTCTATTTCCTTGGGTTCCCGTACGGAATAGCACCCGAATTTGAGGGGCTCAATCGCGCCTTCCCGTTCCCATTAGTAAAGAAGGCATGTCTTTCTGCTTTTACAAAGGAAAATGGCGCGTCCGTTGCATTCCTAGATGGTTATAACAACCCCGGCTTTTCGGGAGGCCCAGTTATATTTCAACCTGCCGGAGATAACTCAAATTCACGTTTTCGCATAATGGGTGTCATTTCTGGATATCGCTTTGCAAATGAACCTGTTTACAACGGAGATTTGGCAACACCAGTAAGTATAAGAGCAAATACTGGAATAATTATTTCATATGATATACGCCATGCAGTCGACGAGATAAACAGGAATCCCAATGGTGCTAAAATCAAAGCGGACTAACAGTTCGCTGCAGCCGACCGTCAACCCGCTACGCTGGCTGTCGGCGGCTGAACTCAAGCGTTACGGGGATTGAAATCATAATGTTATAACAGGGGCTGTGTTATAACAGTATAGCAGGGGCTGGCCCTTTTAAAATAAAATTATTAAGTTCAAATGTCTTTAAAGATTTCTATTTCATGCTCTTAATTTAATAAAGTGAGGCGTAGAATATTAAAATAAGAAAAATTAGGTTGTCTTGAAAAAATTAGTTTCAAAGAATTTCCAATATCCGTGGGTGAATTTGCTCATATCGTTGATGGGAAACTTTAATTAGCCTGCTATTATTGGAAGTTCAGAACACCTGACCTAGGGGAAATTGACCTGACCCGATTTTTGATTTTTACGTTACTTCGCCAATTAAGTGGTAGACTAATTTCCAGTCTGTTGTCGGGAAATTAGTTTCAGTTTTATTCAGCTCTTCAAGTAAATATTTCACGGCGCGGTCAGCTTGCGGATTTGTCATGCGATGCACATGTATATGCAGTTGTTTATTGACATCGTCTGGAATTAAATCTACTTCGGACCTTAATAGGTCACATGCTAAACGCCTAGCATCGTCTTGCTTTCCGAGTTTTTCTCGGAGTGTTGCTGCAATCGCGGTTTCCGATCGATAGGCAAGGAGCTTAATTGTATCTGAAAACGCTTTTTCTCCCGGCAGTAGTTGATCGAACTTTTCTTCGTCTGGTAAATATTCAAACTGGATATGGTGTGGGACTTCTTTACGTTTTATTTTCGTCTTCCGTATCTCTTCTTCCATAGCTTCGAGCTCTTCAAGCAATTGAGCCTTACGGGCGATGGCTTTGCCAAGTGTTTTTCCCGACCCACTCTCGCATTTTAATTCAGCAACGCGGAACTCGGCATTAATCCTTGAATGCCTTGATGTTAAGGATTTTATACGATTATTAAGGTATCGGTATTGAGGGCTCACTACTTGGGTTTGCGGGTCGGGAAACTCTTCTACGCCGTAGCGTAAGACGCGATCAATGTTATATTCGCGCATCATATGCGCAAAGAAGTTTTCCTGTGCCCAACGGCTGAACATTGCTCCTGCAATAATCTCGCTTGACAATGAGGATGGCGAGGATAAGTGTCACTATAGCAACGATGACGTGCTGAGAAGTGTTCGTGGTTCTGTGCAACCTGTCGACTACTTCAAGGAATGTTAATCGTGAACGCAAACTTCGTCCGTCAACAAACTCACGGCAATACTTACATTTAATTACACCATCTTTTATCACTTCAGCACAATATGGACATTTCATAATTATTCTTTGAACAGCGGAAGGCTGATAAATGCGCTAATTCGTTAGAAGTTAATATATAATAATTAACACCGTTGATTGATTAACTTTCTCAACAGCTTTTTCAAAAGGAATTTGAATATCCTCCTTTTCTATAATTGAATTTGCTATTTGGGGATTAGAATCTAACAAAGCAAATACATACGCTTTTTTTATGGCATAGTTTACATTTTGAGCAATATCTCCATGGCTTTTCATGACATAAGCATCATTCAATTTTCCAACAATTACTCCTATGACATTTCCACTTGCATCGGCAAGTGGTCCCCCCGAATTTCCTAGCTGAATAGCTGCATCTATTTGGTATTCTCTAATATTGTCCTTCATACCTTTCAATCCACTAACAACACCTTTTGTGACTTTAGGAGAAACACCTTGTAAGTCAGGTCGTGGAAATCCTATGGCAAAAACAGTTTCACCTAATTGTGCTTGCCTATCTTTTGAAAAACTAACAGGATTAAATTTCCCTTCGATTTTTATAATTGCCAAATCATTTTGCTTGTCAACTTCAATAATTTTCGCATCGTATATATTTTTTGATGTTTTAACTTTTATCTTGTTAGCCCCTTCTATGACATGTTGATTTGTAATAATGTGTCCGCTTGATGTGATAATAAAGCCGCTACCAAATCCCTTTATTTGAGGCTGATTATCGTTTAAAGTTGGGGTAATATTATTATTTGGAGTAGGATTAGCTTTAGGCCTGATTCCTGGTTCTTGGAGATTATATTTCCATACAATAAGCTTTCTTGCAAGAGCTTTATCAAAAGCGTAGCTCTGCACAGTATTGTCAGCGCCTTGTGTCGTTGTATATATATAAGTTCCTGTATAGTATAAATCGTTTTGATATTCCTCGTTATTCGCAACAAAACTGTTATTTGCGCCATAGAGGAAAAAAGTATTACCATCATACCTATAATCACGATAATAGCTACTATATTTTCCAAAAGAACACAATGAGCCATACTCCATAACTTGAAAAGTTTTAAATCGCGAATTTTTGATGGATCCATCCATTATTATTTTATCGACATTTGCCCAAAATGTTTTTTTTGCTCTTGCAAGTGCTGTTTTTTCTTTTTCCTCTTTTATTGCCTTCCAGTATGCATCTTCAGCGACTTTAGAATAATTAAAATGTTGCTGAACAACTGTTGCAAGGTCTTTAAATCTGAGAGATGTTTTATCTCCGTTTTCGTCATGAAAAGTGATGGATGCTGGAGTTTGGGAAATCATTTGAATATTATTATAAGTTTTACCTGAATTCGTAGAAACATTGAATCCTGATTTTATTTTTCCTCTTTCTGCGCTTGGCAAATCTTCGTATTTTATAGACAGTTTGCCGTTATTATGGGATATTTTTGCTCCCCATTCATCTTTTTGCTCAATGGAAAAATTGTATAGGATTTCCCCAATTGCGGTAGCAAGATTATTTGGAGCAGCAAGCAACTCTAATTTATATTTGCGTATTTCTGCACTTCTTTTTGCTTCGTACTTTGCTTTTTCCTCCGAAACAAAATCTGCAATAAAGGCATTGGTTTTTTTCTCAAGATACTCTTCGGAAAATAAATATCTTTTATCATCAGGAATATCAACCCAAGCAATTCTAGAGAAGCCAATTTCTATATTGTCTTGATAGTTTTTTCCATTATATTTCCCTTTATAATATCCGCCTATTTTTGTTCTAATGGTAATTTGATCTCCTATCTTGGCAAGTTTAAACCCCATTTTATTGAGTTCCTTCTTCGCTTCTGATTCAATTGTGCCTTGTTCAAATATAGGGTAATTAGATGCAAATGACTCAAGTGTTTCAAATTCTTTGGATTGTACCTGAAAAGAATAGAGTAAAAGATATATTACTGAAAATATTAAGGCTTTGCTTCTCATTATATTATTTCCTCATTTCGAATAAATGATTTATACAGCTTGGAATATCATCACTTTCCTGAATCCATGAAAAACGCAATAAAACATCATTTAAAACTTGAGATAACCTGTTGGTAATGTTATATTAATGAATCTTAAACCTTTAATATTAAAACTAACCCAACAGGTGATCATGAAGACAAAGATACAACAAAGTAATGAAAAAATCAATTCGATTGGTCTATATAGCAGTATATAGCAGGGTCTGGCCCTTAAAAATAAAACTCTCAAGTTCAAATATCTTCAAAGATTCCTATTTCATGCTCTTATTTTAATAAAGTGAGGCGTAGAATATTAAAATAAGAAAAATTAGGTTATCTTGAGAAAATCAGCTTCAAAGAATTTCCAATATCCGTGGGTGAATTTGCTCATATCGTTGATGGAGAATTTAAATTAGTCTGCAATTATTGGAAGTTAGTGGTTTATGATATAGGTTATATCTTATCATGTCGCTTTACCGGAGAGCTGATGACGATGCGATTTTAATTTTAAAAAAGCAGAGTCTCACGTACGATTGATAGAAATTATCAGCCGTCAGTGAATTTTGATTTGTTAGTGCCGGTGCGCGTGGCTCGGAGGAATTCATGGTCCACCTTGTGGCGAAGCACAGGCAAAGCACACCAAGATACTGCTTGCAAAGTTTGTGATGCAGGCATAACCAACGAGAAGGAGAAGTTATTATGGACTTATTTATTAACGATTACAACGCTGGTCTCATTGACGCTGCCGAAGTGCCCTGTCTGTCACTCTACCAACCGACGCACCGGGCTTTTCCAGACAAACAACAAGACCCAATACGCTTCCGTAACTTGCTGAGCAAGATGGAAGAGTCGTTGCGGCGAGAGTACCCCGATCAGGATATACGATCATTGATAGCGCCGTTTGAACGCCTGGCCGAAGATACCGACTTCTGGCGGATGCGGACGTTGGACGGGCTGGTAGTGCTGGCCGCTCCCAATTTTTTCCGCGCATACCGCTTCCAGCGCCCGGTGCCAGAATTGGTAGTGGTCGCCGACAACTTTCACATCAAGCCCTTGGTTCGTATGCTTCAGTCCGCCGACGGTTATTATGTCCTCAGTTTGGATAAACATCAAATCAAGCTTTTCGAGGGCAACCGCGACCGACTAGACGAAGTCAAATTACCACCCGAAGTTCCACGCACTAGCGCAGAATTGCAGGGTGATAATGATCGAGAAAGACACTTGTCGAAGTGGAAGCCCAGTGGGGCTCCGGGTAGCGTTCTCTACGGCAAAGGTACCCAGTCGGAAATTGAAAATGCCGATGTTGCGAGATTCTTCCGTGCGTTGGATCACGCGATTCTGGAGCAGTATTCGCGCCCTTCAGGACGCCCGCTCCTGCTGGCGGCATTGCCCGAAAATCAGAGCATTTTCCGACGTCTCAGCCGCAACCCGTTCCTGCTAGACGAGGAGATAGACACCAATCCCAATGCATTATCCCTTGAGGAGTTGCGTAAACGCGCTTGGCAGGCCGTCGAACCGCACTACCTGACGCGATTAGCCGGGCTGATCGAAGGTTTTGAGGCGATGCGCGCCCACGAACTCGGCGATGCGGATTTGGAGCGAGTCGCCCGTAGCACAGTTGCTGGGCGGGTGGGAACACTGCTCATTGATGCCGGTCGCCGCATTCATGGGCAGCTCGATGCCATAACTGGCGAAATCACATATAACGACCAAGCCGATCCCACCGCTGGCGGTTTACTGGATGATTTAGCCGAACTTGTGCTGAAACGAGGAGGTCAGATCGTGGTTGTGCCTACCGAACAGATGCCGACAGATACCGGCATCGCGGCCATCTACCGGTTCTGAACGAACGGTCTGTCGGCGAAAAAAGCCGGCAGACTGCCCATCAAATTGCTTTGAGCAAAGTTCTGCAGAATTAAAGGCGTAGAAAAACTAAAAAATATTATATGTTTTTTAACAACTACGCGCTACAATACCGACCTGCAACAGTTCAGCTCACATCTCTTTTGAAGGATTAAGGAGATGGTTTCAATTGTGGTGCTTCTTATTTATATTGAATTTTTTTATGAAGAAAGTTATTGAGTGCGGGGAATAGAGATATGGTTAAGGATTGGAGTTTAGAGCGCTCGACTATGGTTGACACGATTAAACGTTATGGCGTAAAGGATGAGCGCGTTCTTGTTGCAATGGGCGAAGTGCCACGCCATCGGTTCATTCCGGAAGGATATCAGCGTTGTAATGCTTACGGTAATCATCCGTGTCCGATTGGCCACAACGCCACGATCTCGCAACCTTTTATCGTGGCGTATATGACGTCGAAGATGGATCCTCGGCCTAGCGAAAAGGTTTTGGAGGTTGGCACGGGTTCAGGCTATCAGGCTGCTATTCTGGGAGCCTTAGGGCTAGAGGTGTATTCAGTTGAAATTGTCCCTGAGTTGGCCGTGCATGCTAAACAGGTACTCGCAGATGAAGGGTTCACGCGAGTTCATGTTCGCACGGGCGATGGCTACGAGGGATGGCCAGAGCACGCACCTTTTGACATTATGATTGTGACCTGCGCGCCGGAGGAGATGCCACGTGCGCTCGTGGATCAGTTACGTGAGGGCGGGCGCATGATTCTGCCGTTAGGCGGTTACAGCCAACGGTTGGTGATTCTTCGCAAAAAGGATGGACAGATTGTGCAAGAAGAAGATATCGCGGTACGATTTGTACCGATGGTGAAAGGGTTGAAATAGATTAAAAACATCACGGCTCAACCTGCGCATAAAAATGGCAAGAATCACGGATTTGATATTCTGTTATATGCTTTTTATTGGCGTATACCATTTTTATCCAATATTAATCATGATAGGGAAAATATCATATTTTTATAAAACGTTGACAGTAACTTTTGCAATCATCTGCTTTTTAGATTGTGTCTTTCTGTTTCGAAAGAAAATAATTGGGTTTTATTTATCTATTGCGCTTCTATCAATTCATTTTTTTGCATTAATAATCCGCGGCAACCATATCATATTTCATATACAAAACATGTTCGATTATGCTTATGCTGGTTTTAGATATCCCTTGTTTCTAGCCATTACAATGATTACTATTTTACTGAATATCATGGCAATAAAAACATATAAAGATAACAAGTAGACGTACTCAATCATTTTTCGCAATGAGAAAAAGTGATGATATCTTGAGAAAATCAGTTTACTGAAATTGATGTAACTCTCGTATTAAACTCGCGCGCGCATAATGCGCGCGC
>DLIO01000008.1:26491-45137 GCA_002483765.1 Lentisphaeria bacterium UBA7640
TTGAAAGAGACGATTTGTTCCAATCAATGTTACAAAGAATTGTCGCATGGTAATCTTGTTGTTTTGAGTCACAAAGTGTTCAGCGAATAGAGATGGTGGTAGTAACCAGCTTTGTTCAATAGGTCTTGGTGTTGGCCGTGTTCGACGATTTCGCCGTCGCGCATTACGTAGGTGTAATCGGCATCGCGAACTGTCGATAAACGGTGCGCGATAATGATGGTGGTACGGTTTTGACAAAGGCGATCCATCGCGTTGCGAATTAACTCCTCACTTTCATTGTCTAAGGCCGAAGTGGCTTCGTCAAAAATTAGAATCGGCGGATCTTTCAAAAATACCCGCGCAATCGAGATACGCTGTTTTTGACCGCCTGACAATTTCACACCGTGTTCACCAACCTCAGAATCCAGCCCGTCCAGCAGCGTTTCAATGAAATCATAAATATTGGCGTTGATCGCCGCTTGAATGATCTCATCTTCGCTCGCGCCTGGTTTGCCAAATGAGATATTATCGCGCACGGTGCTGTCAAAGAGAAAGGGTTGTTGTTGCACAATGCCGATATTGGAACGAATGAAACGTTGCGACATCGCCATGATATTCACGCCATCAATCAAGATAGAACCTTTGTTGACTTCGTAAAAACGTGGAATCAGTGCCGCCATCGTCGATTTACCGGCGCCGGATTCGCCAACTAAAGCAACCTTTTGCCCAGCGTCTATTTTCATATTGATATCGCGCAAAGTCCAACTGGATTCATCATTTGAATAACGAAACCACAAACTGGAGATATCAATCGTACCATTGATAGTAGCGGGATTTTGAACTTTTGGCGGATCATTAATCTCGGGTTGTTCGTCCATAATCTCAACGAAACGCTCAAATGCTGAAACGCCTTGTTGATATTGTTCGATAAACCCTGACAACTGAAAAATCGGCCGAGTGATAAAATTACTGTAAACATAGAACGTAATGACATCAGAAATAACTGCGCGATCATAATAGATCATCAATGCGCCCGCGCCAATAATCATCAGCGAATAACCTTGCGTCAACACATTAATACCGGAATGAAATCCAGCCATGGCGGCGTAGACATTTTCGCGCGCCTTCACAAATTGACGATTAACAGTGCCGAAATTACTGATCTCATGTTTTTCGTTCGCGAATGATTTGACCTCACGAATGCCTTGAATTGAGTTTTCTACGCTACTATTGATATCTGCCACTTTTTTGCGAACTTGACGGAATCCGCGAAACATTCTGCCCTGAAAAATCATTCCCCAGAGGACAATCAACGGCAACGGAATAATACAGATGGCCGCAAACAGTGGATTTATATTGAACATAAAGATAAATGCTCCGGTCAGCGTCAATAGCGCCATCAACAGATCTTCAGGAGCATGATGAGCGGCTTCAGCAATTAGAGTCAGGTCATTGGAGATTCTAGACATAATATGCCCAGTTTTATTGTGATCAAAATATTTGAATGACAGTTTTTGCAAATGCGCGAACATATCCGCGCGCATATCTCCTTCCATGCGTACGCCAAGAACATGTCCCCAGCGCGTGTTGACGTACATAAAAACCCCGTACAAAATACACATGACAAAGATCACGGCAATAGTCATCATGATCATTTTAAGATCGCGTTGTGGCAGATAATCATCTAGGATTAGTTTGATTCCGTACGGCATCAGCGAACTAAGCGCCGCCACCATAAAAGCGCTGCTAAAATCCAGCGCTACTAATTTTTTGTGTGGTCGGTAATAGTTTACAAAGCTCTTCAGTAATTTCAGTTTTTTCATCGTATTAAAATAGTTGTAATGGTTTGAATGATACCCAATAACGCGCCGATAATACCGCCAAGCCAGGTAACCCAAGTGAGTTCACGACTAGCAATGCGCCGGATCATTCGTTCTAAGTCTTTATTATCGTATGCTTCAACCGAATCGGAAACAATATTCCATAATCCGGTTTGTTCAGTAAATTCATGAAGCCGTCCAGCGATTAACGCCCGCGCCTCTTCCGCGCCGATCTGCGCCAGGTTGTCGCGCGTTCCAGCCGAAATAAACCGCGCTGGACGTCCTAATGGCATTTTACGCGCCACCATAATCATCTCTTCCGCGCGACCGTTGATAATTCGGCGCATCTCGGAACCCGTTGACATCTCCTGAACGGCCTCAAGAATCTGTTCAAAGGTTTTCCCTTCCTGCTCAATACCGCTGATTTCACCAATCGGGCGGCGCAACATTTTTTCAATAATTCCCGGCAGTGCAGCAGTGATGCGATTCACCGTGTCAGGATTTGACCACGCATTAGTCAAGCCCAAATAGATTAATCCCTGAATCTGGCGTTGTGTAGGGTGATTAAAGGCTTCGCGCCAGTCTTTTTTTAGAAACTCCCCCGCGCCTCTGAGCAACGCTTGGCGAACCTGTTCCTGAGAATTTGGTTTTAAAAACTGAGCGCGGATAGTATTCGGCAATCTTGTACACATCTTTTTAATATCATTGTCGATTCCCAACAGATAAGAACCGAACTGCTTGACCCGGTTTAAAAAACCGCCTTGCGTTGACAATTGATCGTGAACTGTTGAGCAAATCGTGGTTGAAATAACATCCTGAAACTCGGGTTGTTCCAGCGCATCTGCGAGATGTTCAATAACGAAATGTGACTGATCGCTCGCCAGTTTCAAAAATGCCCGACGCATCTCCGGCGATAACAGATCGTTAATACTATCTTTAGATTCTAGGAATACCATCAAGGTTTCACTTAAAGTCATACTGGCGCGTGCTCGAAACGACGCTGATTTTAAAAGTTTTTCCGCGACGGGCAATACAATCAACGGCAATTCACTTTGCAACTGCGGAAACAGTTCAAAAATATTTTTGAATCTTATATCGTCCCAGCGTTGATGCAAAAATGGTTTTAAGACTTTTTCTCTGAATTCCGGTTGTGCTAAACGATTTAAAATCTCTGTCATCAAAATCAAGCGTAGCGAACGGCTCAACTTATCAAGATCAGCGGAATTATCTTTCATTAATTCATCGAGACAAGGGAGTTCGCGTTCCATGAATTGATCGAGCCAGTTGCTAATATTTTCAGTAATCTGGCCGCCGATTGCAGGATCGTTTAGGCGTTCCACGATTTTGCCGGTGGAGAACAGTTCGCCAGAGATCACTTCGCGCACAGAAGCTGCCATTTCTGCTTTTTTGTTAGGAAGAATCCAGCGAAAAATGCAATAAATAGCAAATGCATTGGTTCCTGCACCGACAATAAATCCGAAAATAATATTAATTGCTAACTGGCTAAACATTTATAACTCCCCATTGAAAATCATAACAGAAGTTCATAATATAAGCGGTGTAACGGAAAACCCAATAAATAACCAGAGATATCCCCATATTTTTTTATCTATTGCTGAGGCTTTTTTGAAAATTCACACTACTGCGTGGCAAAACTCTTTAATTGTTTTCTGTAACTCATTGCCTTTTTCAAGCCGTATGCAATCCAGCGCATAACTAGATTGTAAATTAAGCCACAAATCGGGACTAGTGCCAAAAAATAACGATAAGCGCAAAGCCGTATCGGCAGTAATTCCACGTTTACCCAAAACAATTTCATTTATCCGGCGTGGGGGAACTTTGATATGAACAGCAAGTTTATTTTGACTTAATTCTAGCGGTTCAAGAAAATCCTGCAAAAGTATCTCGCCGGGATGTACTGGTGATAAAGTTTTTTCCCTATTCATAATATCTTACTCCTGTTAATGATAATCTACTACTTTAAGTCAATCAATCCAACTTATCAGCTTTGACGCCGTGTTTACGTAGAAATGCTTTTCAGTCGTTCGCGGGGGCATCTCCACTAAGGACTTTAAGGACTTTAAGGTCTTTCGCCCCACGCACTCTCCAATTTCCCTGTAGCCCCCAATTTATCAGTTCTCTTTTTGTGTGTTACTGGTTTCTGCTTTGTTATCATGGCAAATTTCTTTTCATGCTGGACAACACAATGAACAGGATGTAACTTTGTTAATTGATTTTATCGACGGCATTCAACGAACAAAACAACTTCTTTGTTAGGAATATTATGGAAAAAAATAGTCACCTTGAACCTCAAACGGCTTTAATTATTGGCGGATGCCGTGGTATTGGACGCGCTATTGCAGTGCGACTGGCCAACGATGGTTTCGACATTATCGCGACCGGCAGAACTCATGGCGACCACGTCAAAACGTTACAGGAAGAGATTAACGCTATCGGCAGAAAATTTACGTTCCTGGCTTTTGATGTTTGCGACCATGCCGCGTCAGCCGTTGCGCTTGAACCATTCAGCGAAAACACTCCGGATGTGGTGATTTATAACTCCGGCATTGCGAAAGACAATCTTTTTGTATTTATGTCCAAAGATGAATGGAACCAAGTTATTGACACCAATATCAATGGTTTTTACAACACGGTTCAACCACTCGTTTTTGGCATGTTAGCGCGCAAAAAAGGCAGAGTTATCGTTATCAGTTCCGCTTCTGGACAAACTGGACAAGCGGGACAGGTTAATTATTCAGCGTCCAAAGCTGCATTGATTGGCGCCACAAAAGCGTTAGCGCGCGAAGTCGGCAAAAGAGGTATTTTGGTCAATGCTATCGCTCCAGGGTTTATCAATACTGTCATGACGGAGAATGTTCCGATTGAAAAAGTTCTACCCTTGATACCGCTAAATCGTGCTGGTTCTGCGGACGAGGTCGCTGGAACGGTCAGTTTCTTATGTGGCCCGGACAGTTCGTATATCCACGGACAAGTGATCGCGGTAAACGGCGGCTTGGTAATCTAAAGCTTGATGAAAAATATTAATAGTTCACAAAAACAGACGGTTGTTGCCGGTGCCGGCAGTGGTGGCATGACTATGGCGTTACTGCTTGCGATGGCTGGTAAAAAAGTGGTTTTGGTTGATATCCAACCCGAAATCGGGGGTTTTATGCGCCGCTTCACTCGTGATGGAGTTTACTTCGACACGGGATTTCATTTTACCGGTGGATTCGAGAATATCCTTGCACAAATGCTTCAAGTCATGAATATCGATGATCTAGTGCGCGAAGCTCCATTCCGTAGCAAACTCTACCTTGCGGAGTCTTCAAAACATCTCTCTCTACCCCAAACTGGCGTCGACGATCTCGCGGAATATCTAGCGCAGGAATATCCTGCCGACCGCGACGCGATCATGCGCTATTACCAGTGCGAAAAAGCGGTCATCGCCAATACGCCAATGTTTGATCTTCGAGATCAAAATTTCCAGGAAAAACTTCAGCTGACCAATTATGACACCACGACACTTGCAGAGCTTTTTTCTGAATTAAAAATTTCACGTGAAACCGCCACCGTCCTCGGCAGTGCGGCGCTGTGCCATGGCACGCCACCTTGCGAATCATCAGTAACTCATCATTGCCGCGTCAGTTACGGATTGGGTAATCATATCTCCAGAATCGAACGTGGTGGCGACTCTTTTATCGATGCATTTTTACGTGAAGCTCAAAAGTACGACATTAGAATTATTACTGGAACCAAAATCATCAAAACTTCAAAGCCAGATTCAACGGGGCGATGTGCGAACGTGCTACTAAGCAACGGGGAAGAGATTGAGGTTGAAGATGTCTATCTCTCCATGCACCCCGAATCTATTTTTGAACTGATGCCACAAGAAGTTCTTTCCTCCTCGTTTCTCAGAAGAGTCCAACGCATGGAAGATAGTTGCAGTTTCTTTTCAATCTTTGGCGTGCTAGATAACGATTTACCGTTTGGTTCTGAACTGACCTCGTATCTTTCCGTGAACAATCTCGACGACATTCTGTTGCCTCAGCGTTCAGGAACTGGAACCGGGATAGTTCTTGCCGACGAACCGGATAGCCACGGCAATATGCGAAAAACCCTTACCGCGTTCCGAACCATGTATGCCGAAGAGACCGCAAAATGGGAGAAACTGCCCAGACGCGCAAATAACCAGGAATATCAAGATTTCAAAACACGTTCCACAGAATCAATAATAGATGAGATTTTCCGGGCATATCCAGAATTCAAAGGAAAATTCAAACTGTCAGCATCGTCAACGCCACTAACCTGTAAAGATTATGACCCGCCAACGGGTTGCGCGTACGGTGTCAGAAGAAAAATCGGTGTGTCACGCCTCTTCGGGCGTTTGCCAGTGCAGAATTTCTATGCAATCGGTCACAGCGCGCTAGTGCCGGGCGTACTGGGCACCATGATGGCGTCATTCCTGCTTTTTAGACAAAATGTCGGAGAAAAAATCTATCGCAACCTCATTGCCGAAAGACTTGGGAAATGCGAACATAATCGTTTCGGTTGAAAAGATAAATCAGACCAAGTCTCTAAAGTATTTGCCCTTAAAATTTAAAAGTCAGAACTTCTCCCATAATATCCTCCGGTTTTCGGCGCACCACGGAATTCAATCTTTCCTTGCTCGCGCAATTGCCGGATATAACGTTCCACAATACGGTTACTTATGCCGATTGTTTCCGCGATAAAATTTACCCGGCATCCGGGATGAAGTTGAATAAATTCAAGGATTTTTACTCCGCCATTTACTCCGCCACTAGCAGTTTCCTGATTTCTTTTCAAAGCATGCAGGATTTCTCCAAGCATAAAATCAACAAATATCCCGCTATCATTTTTCTTTGTGCTGAGGGCTCGCAAAAAAATAACTTGGAGTTTATGCTTGACCGCGAATCGCTACTCTGCGTTACGAATCTATTTGAATAGGTCTACTATGCAAACAGATTCGTGCCTTGATTAGCAATCCGCTGTCGGCCCAAAATTCACCAATTTATTTTTGAGCGAACCCTAAGATTAATTGCTTGATAATATTCTTGCTGATTGGCATATACTATAGTTTCTACTGGCAAATGCTGAAACACCGGATGCAGTTGCCCCAAAAGCAACGTTCGATAATTGCAGTAATCTGAGCCTCAGACAGCGTATTGCCTTCAATGGCCAATGAACCTTGAATTGTTTTGACGCGGTTTGCTTTGCGCAACCGCAAACTATCTGCCTGTTCCATGCGTATCGCGTAGCGCTCAATCAAAGCAGAAATCTCCGCAATCATGGTAACAGCGGACGCACTGATAGAAAATAGCGGATGATAGGTCATAGCCAACTCCTTGCCCGGTTTATGCCATTACTTTTAAAACTTTATCCGATCTGAATAATATACTCTTTGAGGACAAAACTTAAAGAAACGTTCCGTGGATTTTTCTCACTAGGAAAATTATTTCATCACCGCGTTTACGTATAAAGGATACTTATTGACTACAAAGGCTTTGTCCTTTTTGTCTTGTCCAATATAATAAAGCGCGCTCGCGACCAGTGCTGGCATTATTTCATTAGCATCGGCATTATGTCGAGCAGAACAACTTGCCGAAACCCGCCATTTTTCTTTTTCAGCTTCGAATGCGCGGATAGTATAAGTGACTTCCATTTTCTTACTTCTGATAATTTGAAAATTGATGAAAACTTTTAGTTTTCCTTTTTTAGCTTCTTCCATCTTCAAGTAATCCAGCGCATTTTTGGTGTATTTGGTGAGGAGTTCTAAATGTGGCGATTTCTTCATCGCTTCTTCAGGAACAATAATGTAGTTCGTACTGTACGTTGGATCCATCAGCCGAGCATCGACAGCAACCCTGTTGACTGGTAGATTAATTTTAGCTTGAGCTTGGACAGAAAACACGGAAGAAAACAAAAACAACGAAAGAGCCGCGATGAACAAGTTACTGGTTGATTTCCTGAACATAAGACACCTCCTGAATGGCATTAATTTACGACTGATATCACGATACCGACGCATTAAATATAATAACAATATTCTTAAAAAACAATCAGAAAATATTTTTTTTGCAAAATATTCAAAAAAACAAAAAGTCAAAAAAAGGAGATTTTCAATCACCTGCCTAATCCGGAGCTTCGGTGGGCAGGAGAAAAACACGAAAACTACGAAAGGGGGAAAGTGAATTTATAACCACTGATGGATACTAATAAACGCTAATGAAGAAAATGGAAAGCGACAGAAGGAAAGGGTTAATCTGTGTTCTGAATTAGCGCGCGCATAATGCGCGCGCGAATTAAGGACGCTAGTTATGGAATGTGGGCAAGCTATTTTTATTTGGGAAGTGCTGAGATGTAATGTAGTTTTCCGATACCATACCAAAATTTCAAAACTCCAGTTTCGATCTTCATTTTTTCTTGTGCATCAACCTGAGCAATGATCTCCTCCAATTCCGAAACCAGGTAGCTACGTTGCCTGGAAATAAATGTATCGATCATCAGCATGACCGGAAGCACAGGAATAATATAGGTGAAAAATAGACGTTTCCAGGAAAATGGATAAACTAAAAATGAGGTGCAGAGCAACAAAATAGGTGCGCAAAAAACCAATAGTATTTCCATTTTCATATCGCGCTGAAAATAGTCAAAACAAGCCAATGGTTGGTTATTTTCGACTGCGCTTTCAAGTAGTTCAACGATCTCCGAAGGTGAAAAATGATGAAGCGCGGCGAACATCAAATGTAATCCTTGGAAACGCGCGAACGATTCCCGGGCATCGACAGATTCATTCACGATTTTTATGGAAGAACCGCCGAGTTTCTGGATTTTTGTCCAGAGTTTATTCGGGTACAGATCGGTAAGCGTTAAAGTAAGATCATCGCGTTGCATGGAATTTTGTAGTTTCTGGAGCATTCGCAAACTGCAAAGACCGCCCCCAGCACAAATATCCACCATGCGGTTTTCGTTCAGTTGATTTAACATATCAATGATTTTGGAGTGTGCCGCATGAAAAATTTTTGAATGAATCGCAAAAAAACTCAGAAAACTGGTCATACCATCGCGCAAAACTTCGGGACAACGGCTATTTTCATGAAGTTCTTTACAGTTCCAGCGTTTCATACAATTACTCCGAAGTGCGAGGGAATTCCCAGTCGGGCATTTTGTGAAGCGTGGTCGAGGATTCAGCTGACGATACCGCCAGCGCATCTAAAAATTCTTGATACACTCCGAAACTAAATAGTTGCTCGGCTGTTTTTGGGGTTCTTTCAAGTTCAATTCTGCCATGATTGTTATCCTGTTTTTCGCTACTCAGCAATAACACGCACACTGCTTCTTGCGGAATTTCTTTATAGCGTTCAGGCCACAATTCTGGGGCAGATTCAGTTAGTAACGCTTTTTCCTCAATTCCGATAACCAGCACTTTTGAACAAAAATCAGCGAGCATCATATTGCGCGCAAGATCGAGTGCCTCAAACCAGACATCTTCGAATCCGGCCAGCGCAAAAACTGGCCCTTTAATACCAAGAACGGTGCCAACATAAGACGCGACTGCATTATGAACCGAATGCGAAAAACGGGTCGGTAAAATCAGATCTTCCGGGTAATCAAGAATATCGTCGAGGGTGGCGAAAGTAGTTCGATGCGGACCGAATGCAGTTGCTGTTACTAGTCCAGTATTTGGAGAGAGTTGTTCAGGAAACGCATCGTTCAGTTTTTTTGTAACGGCCGAGACTGCCATTGAGGTAAAACGGTCAGAACGCCTCAGCGAATATTTATCGCGCGCTGTTTTTAAATCAGCGCTATCAAGTTCCATGTTACCAGGGTTAAAGATTCGGAATGCTTCCAGATACATTTTCATATTAACCGAGCCTCCTGATAATCAGCGATGAGTTTGAACCGCCAAATGCCAGCGAGGTCGACAGAGCAAAATCGCCGCTAATTGGCGTAGTTTCAGTTAGTGGCGAACAGGGAATTTCGTCCGGAAGTTTTTCAAAACGGTGGCTTTTAGCGACTTTTTGTTTGCTCAGCATCAACATTGAGATAATAAATTCAATTGCTCCGGCCGCGCCCAAAGTATGTCCAGTCAGCGCTTTGGTGGACATATATTTTAGTTGATCACCAAAAACTCGCGCTAAAGTTTGCGCTTCCACGCGATCATTTAATGGCGTGCCAGTGCCGTGTGCATTGATAAACGCAATATCAGCAGGCGTGATTCCAGCGTTTTGAAGACTCGCGAAGAGTGCCAATTCTAGTCCGTTACCGGACGAATCAGGCTGAGTAATATGATAGGCATCCGCAGTTTTACCGAAACCAGCGACGGAGAAGTTCGGTTCTTTTTTTCGGCGCAAAGTTGACTTCGTTGATTCCAAAATAACCATGCCCGCCGCTTCACCTAAATTCAGGCCACTGCGATTCGCGTCAAACGGTCGACAGGGTTCGGCTGCGCAGACGCCCAAGGCATTGAAACCGTCAAGCGGAACCTTATTCAGTTCATCCGCTCCACCGGCAATTACGATATCACAAACGCCGTTGCGAATCCAGGTCATACCAATTCCGATAGCATCAGCTCCTGAAGAACAGGCATTGGAAACCGTTAGTGCCGGGCCGTTTAACGAATACTTGCGGCGAATCCATTCTGCAGGACAACCCTCAATGTAGTTTCGAAACGGCTTACTTGGTGCGCCCTGCCCGCTTCGCAAAGCGGCGTAAAATGGAATGTCATTCAGTTGGCAGGCGACAGTGGTTCCAACACAAACACCAACCCTTAGGTTTCTCAACGTTTCCAGTGTCATTTTGGCGCCATCAAGCGCTTCATCGAGAGCGATCTGGAGTAGTTGCATGGTAAAGCCACCAGGAATATCGGCTTTTGGCAAAACACCACTAACTTCGAATACTGGAAGCAAAAGAGTCGTTTCTACTCGACGCGATAACTCCGGCAAGACTGGATTTGCGCCATAGAGATTATTGAGTGTTTCGGAAATACCATTACCGAGTGCTGATATTATTCCTGCGCCGCTGATACCGGCTATTTTGTCATTCGGCATAAAGAACTCACTTGTTTGCGATCTTGTCCTGTACAAAATCACTCAGGCTACCAAGAGTGTTGAAAATTTCACGATTGCTATCAACCTCTTTTTGAGGAATGCCGTATTTGCGTTGGAGCATGATGACGATCTCCACCGCATCAAGAGAATCGAGAGCGAGGCCTGTGCCGAAGAGTGCTTCTTCATCTTTGATATCTTCTGGAGACTTATCTTCCATTTGAAGCCACTCAATTAAATTCTTCTTAAATTCCAGTCTGAATTCAGCTGTTTTCTCATCCATTTTATTCTCCAGATGGTTTTGCTTTTTTATTATTATCTAGCAACAAATATAATCTTTACCTCAAGCAAATTCAATACGTTGAAAAATTGGCATTAAGATTTACCTGTAAATGGAAGGAAAGGTAGTTTTAATCACGTTTTGTCGAAGAATCATCACGCAAAAACATTTCACTGACTAAAACTTCCGGATGATGATAACGTGGATAGCGTTCTGGTACTCGACGTATCTGAATCGCTTTTTGCGGACACCATTGAATGCAAGCCATACACTGTTCGCAACATTCACTCCACTCTGGGCGGCTATTTTCATCAAGCCGAATATTACTGGAAGGGCAAACACGGACACAGATACCACAAGAGTTACAACGCTCATTAACGCGAAATTTCTTCGCCGCTTTGCCAGTTCTACTCAAAAATAGTTTATGAACAACGTTAGAGAGAAAACAGGGAATCCGTGATCGCTTCTGGAGTTTTCCATATTTTTGTTGCTGAATCATTAGCGCTGCTTCTTCAATTTTAGATTCGCTAAACGCAAACTGTTCCTGTTGTTCTTCTAGGGTTCCCGGCCCGCCAAACGGCAGATAATTCGACGGCATGACCAGCGAAAACTCCGCGGCAAGTTTACGCTTTTTAACCTTGAGCAAACGTTCCAATTGCCTAAAAGGATTGCCAGGCACTCCACCAGAGTTGCACAGAGCAAAAATATAGACATTTTCTGGAATTTCTAACCGTTTCACAAGCCCCTGCACGATACGTGGCAAACCAAACGCATAAGCAGGAAAAGCAATTCCAATTATCTGCGTTTCTATTTTTATCGGTTGACCATAAAGTTCAGCAATGGATGAAATCTTCGTATTGCCAAGTTTAGCGCCAAGTTTCTTAGTTAACGCCAAAGTGTTTCCGGTACCAGAAAAATAAAATATTTCAGTTCTCACAATTGCTATCCTTATGTCATTACCACTAACTTACCGGATATTCATCCCTTGTCAACTATGCTTTCTTTCTAAAACAAACATTGAAAAGCTGGAAGAAAAGGGGTAACCACAAAGTTCACGCAGAGGAAACAAGAAAAAGAGATTTAACCACGAAAGGCATGAAAAACACAAAAGGGAGAGGGAGAAAGAAAAATTTTTTATCCACTAATTTCACTAATTAACACTAATAATTTTTAAGAAAGAGGTGGGATTAAGTTTTGAGTCGTGAGCCCACTAATTTCACTAGTAAACGCTAATAATTTCTTTTCCTCCTCATTCGACATTCGTGAATGAAACTCCCTGTCAAGATTTGGATGCCGACGAGATGCCCGCACTCCATAACCAATTCAAGACTTTTTGGCTTGCGAATGCCATCTTCTCGCGCCACAACATTATAGGAGGACGGACACGGACTAGCGCAAACATGATGATCGAGTTGGTCGGCTTGGTAGACTTGGCGACTTCAAGCTGCTCTTCTCGTGTCTTCGCCTGAGCCCATTATCATTTTCCTTTTTTTCGTGCCTTTCGTGTTTTTCGTGGTTAAAAAAATCTCTTTCCCAACTCCCCAACTCACCAACTCACCAACTCACCAACTCACCAACTCACCAACTCACCAACTCACCAACTCACCAACTCACCAACTCTCCGTGCCTCTGTATTAAATCCTCTTTTTACTTTTTTTCACAGTCTGTTGTTATAAATATTCCATTATTTTTTAAATTATTGTTGTTTTTTCTTTTTTTTGAATTATCTTTGTGAATAGTGAATCACAATTCTCTAAATAACTATTAGGTATAAATAATGCGTGCAGAAAAAACTGATACGGAAACCCGCAGAGGGCAAATTACAGAAGCGGCGATAGCATTGATTAGCGATGGTGGAATCAATAATCTGAATATTGCCGGAATCGCTGAAAAGATCGGCATTGTACCTTCGGCAGTCTATCGCCATTTTAAAAACAAAGAAGAAATTCTTGGTGCCACGCTGTTATTGGTACGGGAACAGCTGTTGAACAACGTTGCAAAAGTTGAAGCTGAAGCTGACGGGGCATTAGCCCGTTTACGTTTATTACTTGAACTCCACGCAAATTTATTAAAGCGAAATCCCGTATTTCCACATATTGTATTCGCACATTTTTCACAATCTGACGACACAAAACGTTGGTCCAATTTAGATTCCACGATTAATGCATATTTGCAAGGAATTGCGCGGGTTGTCAAACAGGGGCAACAAATGGGCGAAATTCGCCCTGAAATACCCGCGCATAATATTGCAATGATGTTTATCGGATTGGTTCTACCAATTGCGATGCTTCACCGACCCTCTGATGAAAAACTTGATATTTTGCAGCATCTCGATGTTGCATGGCAGGTTTTTGTGCGAGGATTAGAACCTAATAATATCAAAATGAAAATCAAAGATTAAGGAGCCATTATGAGTCCAACAATAAAGAAAACCCGGAATTGGCGTCGGATCGCTTTAGCAGCAATTCCGCTTATCCTCGCCGTGCTTATAGTTATTATTTTAGTCCGTACACGTTCTGGTCCGGTTAAAAAAGCAGACATCGAGATTAGTCGATCATTGCGTGTAATCGAAGCTCCTCTCGTGGTGTTAATTCCTAAGGCGTTGGGTTATGGTCTAGCCGAACCGAAACGCATTTGGCAAGCAATGGCAGAAGTAAAAGGAGCAGTCGTTGAAACACATCCGCAACTTGAAGCTGGTGCAATGTTCGAAGAAGGCGCAGTGCTATTAAAAATTGACTCCATTGACTACGATCTGGCGGTAGTACGGCTAAAATCTAACATTGCCGAAACCCGTGCCAGATTGCGCGAACTCGATGCCGAAGAAAAAAGTTTGAAGGCTTCGCTAGAAATTGAAAAACGTTCGTTAGGTTTTGCGCAAAAATCACTGGATCGCCTCCATACATTGCAGAAAAAAGACGTAGTAGCCTCAGATACTGTAGATCGCGAAGAACGCAATATTTTAAAACAGGAACAGGCGATTCAACAGGTTGAAAATACAGTGACCCAAATCCCGTCACGTCGTGAAGCGTTAGAAGCCACGCTCGGCATACAGAAAGCCAATTTAGACCAAGCTGAACTAGACTTAAAAAGGACAGTTATTCGTGCGCCGTTTAATTGCCGTTTGGGCGAAGTCAGGATTGGCAAAGGACAATACCTAAATGCCGGCCAGATGTTATTCGAAGCTCACGGCACCGATGCAATTGAAATTGAAGCAAAATTTCGTCCGGAACAATTGCGCGACCTCTTGCCGGCCAAGTTGCGCGTGCAAATTAAACAAAAACTTACGATGGATAAATTACGCGAAGTTTTTGACCTGCAAGTAACCGTTCGTTTGCGTAGTGGCGACTGGGAAGCGAGTTGGGAAGCTCGTTTTGACCGTATCCGCGAAGCTGTTGATCCACGAACAAGAGTGATCAATGTTGTAGCGACTATTGACCAACCTTATGAGAAAGCTATTCCTGGCGTGCGCACTGCGCTTATTCGCGGCATGTACTGTGAAATGGAGTTACGAGCGACGCCACGCCCGAATACGGTAGTGTTGCCACGCAGTGCGGTACGAGATCAGGAGGTTTGTTTGGTAGATGAACAGGGACGCTTGCGGAAAAGAGAGATTAAAATTGCTTTTGCGCAGGATGATATCGTTGTGGTGGAATCGGGGCTCGTTGGCGGAGAAACGGTAATTGTCTCCGATCCAACTCCTGCCATTGAAGGGATGTTAGTAAAATCAGTACTCGACTCTAAGTTGGCCGCTATCATTGTGCAACAAGCAGAAGGACGTGAGGTTACACCATGATAAAGTTTTTCGCTGGACATCCCACTGCGGCCAATCTACTGATGGCAATATTCATGATTGCTGGCCTGATCTCTTTACCCAAAATTCTGCGCGAAACCATGCCAGATTTCGCGCCAAGCGAAGTAGAGATTCGTATCCCCTACCCCGGAGCTTCTGCCGAGGATGTCGAGGAGACGGTAACGCAAAGGGTCGAGGATGCTCTTGATGACGTTAATTATATTAATGAAATCCGTTCCGATTCTCGTGAAGGCCTTTGCATCGTAACCGTAGAGATGAGCGAAAAAGGTGATTTCCAAACTTTCTTTAATGATATCGAGCGCGGGGTTGATGGTATCGACGACTTCCCGAAAGAGGTTGAAGATCCAGTTATTAAAGAACTCGGACGTACAGAACTAGTAATGAGTTTGTTAATATCGGGGCCGATGAACCTGTCTGATTTAAAAGCCTACAGCGAAGATCTAAAAGATCGCATGCAGGAAGCCGGCTTGACTCTAATCGATATCGAGGGTTTTTCAGAACATCAATTGCGAGTAGCATTATCCGAAGTGGAACTGCGCCGTACCAAACTTACCGTTCCAATGGTGGCTAAAGCCATCGCGGCACAAAGCCAGGAAAAGCCACTCGGCATAGTAGAAACCGGCGAACACGATATTTTATTACGATTCAACGAAAGACGGCGTAATCCCGAAGAACTTGAGAAAATGGTGATATGGGCTGGACCCAAAGGCGCTGTAATTAGACTTGGTGAGATTGCGACTGTACATGATCTGTTCGAACTCGACGAACAAAAAATCATGATGGACGGCAAACGCTGCGCGCGCTTAAAAATCAGTAAAACCAAAGCTGAAGACACCATTCGCCTCGCCAAACTTGCAAGAACATTTATTGCGACAGAACGAGAAAGCCACCCGCAAATATCTTTAACAGTCAGCCAAGATGAATCGGTAATTCTAAGTGATCGACTGGACATGTTGATCTCCAATGGTATCCAAGGACTTATTTTAGTCTTTCTAGTTATGTGGTTATTCTTTCACGTTCGTGTTTCTTTTTGGGTCTCAATGGGTTTGCCGACCTCATTTCTAGGGGCCTTTCTAGTCGCGCCATATTTTGGACTCAGCATAAATATGTTCACCATGGTCGGTTTATTGCTGGCTTTGGGACTGCTCATGGATGATGCTATTGTTATTGCTGAAAATATCGCCACCCATCGCCAAAGAGGCAAAAGTCCACTTGCCGCTGCCGTCGATGGAACTAGAGAAGTTGCGGCAGGAGTATTCTCGTCATTTATTACCACGGTATGCGTTCTTGGGCTACTCGCCTTCCTTGACGGCCAAATTGGGCGCGTATTAAGAGTCGTACCGATGATTTTATTACTCGTTTTAGCCGTCAGTCTGATTGAAGCATTTTTCATCCTACCGGCGCACCTAAATCACGCAATGCGTAATTTCGATCCAGATTCCCCAGGCTTGATGCGCCAACGTTTTAACCGATTAATTGAATGGTTTCAATACAAATTGACTAGAGATACAGTCAATTTCCTGCTTCATTGGCGTTATTTAGTTTTTACCATAATTTTAGGAATATTCATCCTTTCTGTCGGAATGCTGGTTTCAGGACGACTAAAAATCCAAGGTTTTCCAGAACTAGAAAGCGATGTGGTAATGGCGCGTTTGTTAATGCCTCAAGGAACGACATTAGTGCGGACAGAACAGACCGTCCAACAGATTCTCGATGCCTTGAACCGCACTAATGACATTTTCGCTCCGAAACAGCCCAAAGGGCGTAATCTGGTGGAGAACGCCTACGTCCAGTTTAGTCACAACAGCGAAGCCTTTGAAAGTGGACCACATGTTGCCACCATCACCGTCGATCTACTCAGCGCAGAGGAGCGTTCTGGAACAATTGACGCATATTTGGCAGAGTGGCGCCATCAGATCGGTTCTATACCAGACATCATCAGCCTCTCCCTTGGCGAAACGGGATTCGGGCCCGGCGGTCGCCCTATCGAAGTGCGATTGCGCGGACGCGACTTAACGCAACTCAAGGCGGCAGTAGGAGATTTACACGCTTGGTTTAATCAATTCGAAGGCGTCGTTAACCTAGCTGATGATCTGCGTCAAGGTAAACTGGAATTGCGCTTACGCATGCGCGAGGACGCCCACGGCATAGGGCTTTCCGCTGACGAAGTTGCCCAGCAGATACGCGGCGCGTTTCAAGGTTTGACTGCCAATGAGATACAGGTCGGTAGCGAATCGTATGAAATTGATGTGCGTCTAACGGAAAAAGATCGTAATAGTATTCAAAAGCTCGACGACTTTATATTGAGATTACCCGATGGCACCGAAACGCCATTGCGTAGCGTTGCCACGTGGAAAGCTACTCATGGTTGGGCGCGTATCGCGCGTTTCAATCGCATGCGTGCGGTCACTTTAAATGGCGATGTTGATACCCGATTTATCAATACGAATGAACTTATGGGATTATTTAACAAGAACTTTTTCCCTGAATTCAAACAGAAATACCCAGAAATTAAACTGACATTAGCTGGAGAATTTAAAGAAACTGGAGAAGCCCGAAAATCAATGCTAGGCGCTCTTGCTCTTGGCGTAATCGGCGTCTTTATCCTGTTAAGTTTTCAGTTCAGAAGTTATACTGAGCCACTGATTGTTATGATTGCCATTCCATTTTCATTAATTGGTGTAATATGGGGACATCTATTATTGGGCGTTTCCATCAGCATGCCCAGCTTATTGGGTTTTATTGCTTTGGCAGGAATCGTGGTCAATGACTCAATTTTATTGGTCCTCTTTCTAAAAGACGCGCACGCTACCGATGGAACGACGCTTCACCAAGCTGCCGTTAACGCAAGCTGTGACCGTTTCCGCGCTATTTTGCTAACCTCGCTCACCACTATTGCTGGATTATTGCCACTACTGTTTGAACGCAGTCTTCAAGCTCAGATTCTCAAACCGTTGGTGATCAGCACAAGTTTTGGCCTAATGTCTTCGACGGTGCTAGTTTTGCTAGTGCTTCCATGTACGTACATGATCCTCGGCGATTTCGGCCTGATCAAACCGCACGAAGCAAACCCGATAGATTCAGATAACGCACTGACCGCAAGTGAAAAGGCACGCAATGAGAGTGAAAAATTGGCATAATAATCAAAAATATATTATATTCCAATATAAAATTTATGCATTTAAAGAAATATAGATAAGCCTTGAAATAATTATACTTAGGGGCAAAATCGAAATTTCTAGAAAAAATTAAAGCCTTCTTTGTAACTACAAAAAAAACGGCTAGGACTGACACCTGTAAGTCCTCGATTTCGACTTCCGATATTGATCTTGATCTTGATCTTGATCTTGCAACTATGAATGAAAATGATTTTTTCACTTTACTTTCTAAAGTCTTTAACAAGAACCACAGCCAAGTTGTCCCTGATTTTGATTTACCTATTTTCCCTGATAGCATGGAGAGGGACATGAAACCTAAATTGGTTTCTTTTGACCACTATTTGTGTTCCATTGCGAGTGCATACAAAAGGCTTTCGCCCCAGCAAAAAATAAAGGCAAGGCAATTAAAAATTGACACATACCCAGTAGCTGTCAGATTTGAATGGAAAAACTAGATTCGAGATTTTGGTTGGAATGTCAGTAATTATTTACGCTTTATGGCTCATCTAACCCAACTTCCGCGGGCAGAAAAA
>DLIO01000030.1:0-1582 GCA_002483765.1 Lentisphaeria bacterium UBA7640
CCAGATCAAGATTCCTGAACTTTAGTTTTCAATTCACGCGCGCATTATGCGCGCGCTAATTTAAACAACAATTTAAGGGATACTTAAATACCTTGGTCTATCATGGCATCGGCCACTTTTTTGAATCCAGCGATATTAGCTCCAGCCACGTAATTGCCTGGCATGCCGTAACGTTTAGCCGCCTCAATGCAGGAATAATGGATGCGTGCCATAATTTTTTGGAGGCGATCATCAACCTCTTCAAACGTCCAGGAAATGCGCATGGAGTTCTGCGACATTTCCAGTCCGGAAGTGGCAACCCCGCCAGCGTTTGCCGCTTTACTCGGTCCAAATAAAAGATTGTTCTGAGTAAAATACTCAACCGCTTCTGGGGTTGACGGCATATTGGCACCTTCTGAAACGCAGATGCAACCAGCCGCGACTAGCGCCTTGGCGTCATCTAAATCCAGTTCGTTTTGAGTTGCGCTGGGTAATACTAAATGAGCGATCGGAGCTAGCATCCACGGTTTAGTGTTTGGGAAATATTTCGCTGTGGTAAATTTTTTAGCGTATTCCTCAATATGGCCGCGACGAATATTTTTCAATTCCATTACAAATTCGAGTTTTTCATCATCAATGCCATCTGGATCATAAATTGCGCCTTTTGAGTCAGAAAGCGTAACCACTTTCCCGCCCAATTCATTGATTTTTTTAGCGGTATACTGTGCGACATTACCGGCACCCGAAATCACCGCGATTTTGCCATCAATGCTTTCGTCGCGAGTTTTGAGCATTTCGCGCATAAAATAGACATTGCCATAACCAGTCGCTTGAGGCCGAATTAAACTACCGCCCCAGTTCATATTTTTACCCGTTAAAACGCCTTCATGAACGTTGACAATGCGTTTATATTGGCCAAAGAGATAGCCGATTTCGCGCGAGCCGACGCCAATGTCACCTGCTGGAACATCACAATCTGGGCCAACATGGCGATAGAGTTCGCGCATAAAGCTTTGGCAAAAGCGCATTACATCCATATCGGAGCGACCTTTGGGGTCAAAATTGCTGCCGCCTTTCGCGCCGCCCATCGGCAGCGTGGTCAGACTGTTTTTGAAAATTTGTTCAAAACCAAGGAATTTAAGGATACTAAGATTGACCGATGGGTGAAAACGCAGACCGCCTTTATATGGGCCAATTGCGCTATTGGATTGAATACGATAACCTTTATCAACCTGAGTTTTACCGGCTTGATCCAACCATGGAACTTGAAAAATTATAACCCGTTCAGGAATTACCAACCGCTCGAGAATGGCATTTTGTTCATAAAGTGGGTTTTCAGCTAACACTGCGGTGAGAGAATCGATAACTTCACGTACTGCCTGAATAAACTCCAATTGGTCTTTGTTCAGCTCAATAACATTCTCCAGAACTCTTTGTCCGTAACTATTCATTTATGCAGTACTCCTATTGGTTAGATACCAAAAATAAAAGATGCAAATATACTTTTATCTGTTTTCATTACAATTTTCAAACTACAAAAAAAAGAGTTTTTTTTTGTAATTTGCATTAAAACTTTAGGATGAGTTGGAGAGTTGGAGAGTTG
>DLIO01000030.1:1841-1995 GCA_002483765.1 Lentisphaeria bacterium UBA7640
GAGTTGAAGAGTTGGAGAGTTGGCCACGATGAATATAAAAGGCGCGAAAAAAGGACAAAGAGAATTGGGAGTGGAGTTTAGTGCGTCACATCATTCGATATGATGTGGCAAAAAAACTATGTAAACAATGGTTATAATTCACGCGCGCATTATG
>DLIO01000030.1:2143-13931 GCA_002483765.1 Lentisphaeria bacterium UBA7640
TTATGCGCGCGCGAATTAAGGATCACATTTAGGGAATGCGGAGATCTCATCCGCATTCCAATTTCCCTGGGTTTGGGATAATTATTTTTTGCGGAAAGCTTCCAATTCGTAAGCTGGAAGTTTTTTGTCTGCAAAAACTGGTTTGAATTGAGCAAAACGTTGGCGACCATTAATGATCGGAACGCTTGGCCAATCTTCGCCAACAAGTGGACGAACATAATCAAGAAAGTCATCAGTAACGTCATCACCGCCGGCAGAGATCCATTTCTTTGGGAAGAAGCGTTCTGAATTGGCTACCAGTTCGAGTGGAACTTTGTCATAACGAACTTGATAGATCAAGCCAGGTTCACGCAATAACGTGGACATTACGCCACCTTCACCGCGTGCTGCCAACATTACAGCCATCTGCCCGCAACGATATGCTTCATCCAAATCTACAGTTGATGCATAGATTGCAGTCGCACGTTGGTCAGTACCAAAAGTTTGGCCACGTGCATTGCCACGCGCTTTGATCCCTTGTTTATTCAAATAATTAACCAAAGCTTGCTGCACAGTGGTTTCACTGGCGCCGAATTGAGCATGGCCAAAGCTGTCTCGGTTGAAACCAAGATCGCCAACATCACAACCTTCGCTAACGACCACGACCGCACGTCCGCGCTCTTTAACCATTGCATTAATTTTATCGGCCATTTGTTCCATCGTTAATCCCGCTTCATACAGGAAAATCAGCAATGGATTTTCACGTTTTGGATCAGCCAAACGCGCTGCGGCAGGGATAAAACCAATTTTGCGGCCCATTGCCTGAAGCACTAGAACCGGGTCAGCGGGGCTGGAACCGCGGTTTTCTTCTTCAGCATTTTGGACGATATTTGACCAATAACGCGCTACTGAGCCATAACCAGGGGTGTGATCAATCAGTTTGAATTCAGAATCACCAACGTCATTATCAATAGTTTTCGGAACGCCAACGCCGATGCAATCTAATCCACGTTCCTGAGCCAGCTTTGCCACTTTGTGGGCCGTATCCATTGAGTCATTACCGCCATTATACAAGAAATATCCGATATTGTGCGATTTAATTACTTCAATAATACGTTCAAAGTCTTCTTTTTGGTTAGATTTGACTTTGTAACGGCAGGTTCCGATAGCTCCAGCGGCAGGGGTATTACGGAGCAATGAAATCTCATCTTCACATTGGCAAGAAAGATCCAGCAGTTCTTCCTTCAAGACTCCTTCAATACCATGCCAACCGGCGTATACTGTTCCAATCTGGTCTGGAAACGCTTTGGCTGCCTCGATAACGCCACGTAGTGAGCTGTTAATAACTGGTGACGGGCCGCCCGACTGGGCAATCAACAGATTCTTTTTCATTTTTCCTCCATAGAGATTTATTTAGGGTTTGTAAAATTATTTAACAAAGATCACTTGATAATATAAACAATTCCATTTCAATTGCAAGTTACTGCCAACAAATTAGAAAATTCCCACTCCCATAAAGTTTGTGAATTTGGTCAGACCTATTATCAATATGCTGTAAATCATTACTTTTTTTATTTCCAACAAAAAGATATCGGGTGAAGTATTTCAAAGAATTCCAGCTCCCGATTACTTGATTTAACACTGCGGCGGACTATATTGGTCGTTCGTAAATGACACCTGATGTCAGGATATTTTGAGGCTGGTAGTTGATATTTAATTAATATATAGGCGCGTTGAGATGGCTGATAAAAAGTCGATACAACTTGAAATAGAAATTATGAACCAGCTTGGCTTGCATGGTCGGCCGGCATCACTTTTTGTGCAAACGGCATCGAATTTCAAGTCTGATATTTTCGTTGAAAAAGATGGTGCAGAAGTTGACGGTAAAAGCATTATGAATCTTTTAATGTTAGCGGCCGGAATGGGTGCTAAAATAAGAATTTCTGCTATTGGTGAAGATTGCGAAGAAGCTCTCATGGCGATTAAAAATCTAATCAAAAAGAAATTCAACGAGGAGTAATTCATGGATGCTAAATCCCGGTCAGAATTAACGCTTCAAGCGATAGCTGCTTCTCCAGGCATCGCTATTGGGCCGGCTTTTCTAATTCCACCGCGAATATCATCTTATGACAGCGTCACTGAGTGGGAAGTTTCACCAAACCGAATTGACCAAGAGGTTGCGCGTTTTGAACGTTCACTAGAGCTCACTCGCCAAGAAGTTATTTATATGCAACAACGTGTGCAGGACAAATTTGATTCGAGCGAAGCTGGGATTTTTGATGCGCACCTACTGATTATTGACGATCAAATGCTTAATGCCGAAGTAGAAGCTTTAATCAAACGCGGAGTCAATGCCGAAGCAGCTTACAAAAGAATTATCGCTCGCTATATCAATGCTATCGAGACTATGTCGGACGGTTATATCAGAGAAAGAGCCCATGACATCAAGGATATCGCGTCCAGGGTGATCGGAAATTTCAATCAGAAAGAACGTGCAATCCTTGAACAACCAGACACTCCGCATATCATTATAACTCATGATCTGACACCGTCGGAAACAGCGCTAATGAACCGGAAAATGATTTTAGGGTTTGCAGTGGAAACTGGCAGTACTACTTCACATACCGCGATTCTCGCTCGCTCAATGCAGATGCCGGCAATTGTCGGTCTGCCACATGAAAATTTCAGCAAGATTAAAAACGGCGCGCTGACTATTATCGACGGCAATAATGGTGAATTGATTATTAATCCAAAGCAGGAAACCATTGATTATTACCAACAGCGCATTGGTTTAGCACATGACCTTGCTATTGAGCTAGCCGGAGAGCGGGATTTGGTGGTAGAAACCACTGATCATCATCAGATCAAATTGCTGGGAAATCTAGAGACTCCGGACGATTTTGCTGCGGTGGCTCAGGCTGGAGCGAGCGGAATAGGATTATTTCGTACCGAGTACATGTTCATCAATACCGGAAGCTTGCCGACAGAAGATGAACAATACAAGATTTATCGCGATTTGGTTTTACGTATGCCGGACGCTCCTTTGGTGATTAGAACTCTGGACATCGGTGGCGATAAGCTCGAAAGCCGCATCGATTCCACATTAGAAGCAAATCCATTTCTCGGTCTACGCGCCATCCGGCTTTGTTTAAAATCAAGAAAAGATATTTTTCGCACCCAATTGCGCGCTATTCTTCGGGCATCAGCTCACGGAGATATCAGAATAATGCTACCAATGATCTCATGCGTTGAAGAAGTCATAGAAGTTAAAGAATATCTTGGCACATTGATGACGGAACTCAAAACCGAGGGGATCGCTTTTAATCAAGAAATAAAACTTGGCATCATGATTGAAGTCCCTTCTGCGGCATTAATTGCCGATCTATTGGCGCCATTGGTTGATTTCCTAAGTATTGGCACCAATGATTTGATCCAATATTCGATTGCCATCGACCGTAATAATGACCGTGTGGCATACCTTTATCAACCAACTCATCCGGCAGTACTCGAACTGATTCAGCGCACTATTTCTGCCGCTCATAAACATGGCATTAAAGTGTCCGTTTGTGGCGAAATGGCTGGCAATCCGTTATATACACCATTACTAGTGGGCATGGGAGTTCACGAACTAAGCATGGGAGCTCGTTCAATCGGAGTTATCCGGCGCGTGATTCGCAAATCGAACAAGAAAGATATGGAAGTGGCGGCAACGCAAGCATTAAGCTGTTCGACTGCCGCAGAAGCTCTAAAAATTTCCAGCAATTTATTGCAGCGAACCGTATCGGATGTGGTATCAGTAAATTCCCTCGGGGCATAAAAGCATCAATATTGATATGATTGGTGACTATTTGGCAAAGCCAGCTTCTCGTCCACTTTACCATCAGGCCAGATTATTTTGATGTTAATGCTGTTGTTGAAGGTGCCGAGACCAAAGTGCAGACGTAAATCATTTTGATTGCCAGAACCGGTGCCAGCTTCAACCTGACGGATCTGTTTCTTGCCGTTGCAGTCTAGTATCACTTTAGCGCCAATAGCGCTGGTATTAGGAGCCTTACCGCGAAGATTGATAGTAATCCAATTGTTATTTGCCGATACATTGCGGTAAAGTCGTCCATTGTTGATCATATCTAGTCGACCGTCATTGTCAAAATCAGCCAGTGCGTTTTGATAGGAAACGCGACTCAAAACCCCGCTTGAGGCGGTGATGTCTTTGAATTTCCAATTACCAAGATTACGAAGAAGTCGGCCGTTATCCTTGGAATAGCAAGTATTAAAGAAAACATCTATCAAACCATCATTGTCAAAATCCCCAGCCGCTGGCGTTCCGTATGATTCCTGCCATGGAATTTTAGCAATAGAGCTTTTATCCGTGAAACGATAATTACCGCTAGGGCCACTATTACGCAGAAGTTGTGGCCGATCTTGGAATTTTGGTGGATGGGAAAAATTCCCAACAAACAGATCAAAATAGGTGTCGTTATCAAAATCAGCCCATAGCGAACCGATGGTGTGCCCGGAACTGTAATACTTAATCCCCAGGTAATTTTTGAAGACTACTTTTTTGTTTTCGCTTCCGGCGCAACCAAGTTTTCTGGCTTCATCAACTAATTCCCAGTTACCGTTGTTGACCCACAAAAAATTGGGCATCAGGCGATAGTTTGAAACATATATGTCCATCTTGCCATCATTATTAAAATCACAAGCGGTAGCTCCCCTACCCCTCATCAGTTTTTCATCTGGGGCCTCCCACTGCTTGACCATTTTCCCTTTGTCATTGCGCAGTATCAGATCACGAAACCCAATTTTCTTTTTCCATATTTCATAGTTGGCAATATACAGATCAACATAACCGTCATTATCCAAATCGACCGCGCAAGCTGCCATGGTTACTGAATCGTGTTTAAAAGTATTGCTTTCTATAAATTTAAAATTGCCTTTGCCGAGACAAAGCATACCACCTTTTCCCGTAAAATAAATATCCAGAATCCCATCACCATTAAAATCAGCGACGACTGACGAACCACCACGTGGTGGTTTTATTCCGGAATCAGCGGTTACGTTGGTGAATCTTTTACCAGACTGATTCTTCCAAATTTGTCCGTCAGTTACCAAGTCAGGATAGCCGTCGCCATTCAAATCTGCCCACGTTGCTTTTTGATTCCCAACGTTTTTGAGTCCATATTCTGCGGAAACATCTTTAAAAATGATTCCAGACTCAACTATAACTTTTTCTGCTAGAATCCCATGTCCTGCGACAAGCAGCATAATGGGCAATAATTTCAGGATACGCATAAATCTAACTCCCGTTTAAAAATTTGTTTTGCTTAACATAAATGTAAACTTACAGTTATCCAGCATAAGGTCAAATGTTGCTCTAAAAGAATCAGGTATAGCCCATATTATATATATTTTCACACTGAGAAATTAATGTCATAAAATTGATTTTAATGACTAATCTGCTATATTATTTAGTTCACCAACACAGAATAAACCGAAAGGAGTAAATCATGAGTAAAGAATTTAATATTGCAATAGCAGGTGCTACCGGAGCGGTCGGCATTGAGATGATTCAAACCCTAGAACGCAGAAATTTTCCGATTAAAAATTTAAAACTTTTAGCATCGGCTCGTTCCGCTGGCAAAAAACTTACCTATAAAGGCACCGAAATAACCATTGAAGAACTCAAGCATGATTCATTCAAAGGTATCGACATCGCTCTATTCAGCGCGGGTGGAGATATTACAAAAGAATTTGCTCGATCGGTAGTGGACTCTGGCGCAATATTGATTGATAACTCAAGCGTTTTCCGCATGGACGACTCTGTTCCATTAATAGTGCCAGAGGTTAATCCAGAAGATATCAAAAAACATCAAGGCATTATTGCTAATCCCAACTGTACCACCACCATCATGCTGGTTGCGGTCAACCCCTTGCACCGGGTGAAAAAATTAAAACGGCTAGTCGTTTCCACCTATCAGGCGGTTAGCGGCGCTGGCGCTAAAGGGATGGACGAGCTACGAGTCCAGACCCAGCAAGCACTGAATAATGAACCGATTGTGCCTAAATTCTTCGCGCACCAAATCGCTTTCAACTTGATTCCGCATATTGATGCTTTCAATGATAACGGTTATACCAAAGAAGAATTGAAAATGGTATACGAGTCACGCAAAATGTTACATTATCCAGAATTAATGGTTTCCTGTACTTGCGTTCGTGTGCCGATTTTCCGTGCGCACTCTGAAGCTCTGAATATGGAGTTTGAGGATGAAGTTAGCGTGGAAGAAGTTCGTGCTATACTGAAAAATGCTCCTGGCGTAACTTTGGTTGACGATGTTGCAAATAAAAAATATCCGATGCCACTGGATGCAACCCATCAAGACAATGTTTTAGTCGGGCGTATCCGTCAGGATATTTCATGCAATAACCGGAAAAGCATTGATATGTTTATCAGTGGCGATCAAGTGCAGAAAGGCGCCGCACTCAATGCAGTCCAAATCGCTGAACTGCTCTAAATAGACCATAAATAAAACACTGCGGAAATGTCACCAAGCGGTGACTTTCTGCGCTGTTAGCGATTGATCTTTGAGAGACTGAAAAATGCTAGCCATTTTTCAGTCTATTTTTTTAATTTAACTTTTACCGCATCTCGCTTTTGCTGTAAATTTGTTATTCAAATTCGTGAGCGCATTATGCGCGCGCTAATTTTAAAACCCTTCAATACTTGTAAAATGATGATTTTGGTTTATCATAACAATCTATCTTAAGCAGAGTTGTTCTGTAATATTTCAAAAAAGTTAATCGGCAAATCGGGAGAGAAGATGATACGAGCTTCGTGGTATAAACTGATTATGCTGTCAGTCTTTTTATTGATACAATCTGTTTACAGCGGCAGCGTAGAGACTGGACGCGACGGCAAAACCATTATCAACATCAAGGTGAATGGTCTTCCGGACGCCACCAGCAACGATGCTTACACGCGCTCAGAAGTTGCTGCAGTTAAAGAATTTATTAAAGTTTTCCCCCAGACTTTTGCCACTAAGTATCGCGATAAATATAAAGCGAATCCAGAGAAATACGGCAACTACAATTGGGATAACGTTGAGATCAGGCTTCATCCGTTCTCAGGGATTCAGGTTCAAGGTGTTGAAAATGATTTGCTGGCTATTGCCGGAGGAGTCGCGCCTGACGTTCTCTACATTAATTTCCGTAAATCCGATAATTATATTCGTAATGGCTTTCTCTATCCGCTGGATGAATTTATCGATGCGCTTCCAGAAAAAGAGAGAAATGAGTTTTTCGGTGAGCGTATCCACGAAAAAGTTTGGGATGTAATCAAACGCAAAGGGCCTAAAGGCGAAATTCATACTTGGGCATTGCCTTACGGTGGAACACCGCTTGGCAAGGTCTTGATGTTCCGCAAAGATCTATTTGACCGCAATGGTCTCGCATATCCTGATGTTAACTGGAACTGGGATGATCTTTACCAAGCCTGTAAAAAAATCTCAGATCCAGCCAACGGAATTTACGGCATCGGCCTTGGGCGCGGTAAAAGCGAATCATGGTATTGGATAACTTTTCTGTGGTCTGCCGGCGGAGAAGTGATGGAATACAATGCAGAAAATGATACTTGGCGATGTGTGTTTGATTCAGAAGCCGGGGTTAAAGCGTTGAATTTTTATACCAGATTATCAGCCGAACGCTGGATTGATGACAATGGCATTGTTCGTCGCGGATATGCTTACAAAGACGCCCGGGATGCGTCCGCAAAGTGGGTTCGTGGTGAAATTGCGATGCGCGTCGAATACATCAATGAACGCTCCTTAGCCAGTTTTAATCCCGAAATTAATGGGATCGCGCCAGTGCCGAAAGGCCCGACCGGAATGCGTGGCGCAGAACTTAACAGCCGTATGTACGGAATGTTTTCTGAGATCGAAAATCCGGTAATTCGTGACGCCGCCTGGGAATATATGTATTACTGGGACACCGATGACGCGGCCAAAGTCCGTACCGATGTTCTGGTTGAAAATGGCTTGGGCCAATTCGTTTTGCCGAAATATTTGATCAAATTCGGTTATAGTGATATCGTTCGGTTAGCTCCCAAAGGGTGGGATGAAATTTTTAACATCGCCATTCATACCGGGAAACCCGAACCTTATGGTAAAAACAGTAATTTTGCTTATGACCAAATGTCCGTACCGTTGCAGATTGTTGAATTAATGGAACTAAACGACCGGCTCCCTCCGCCGGAACAACCAGAAGCGCGCAATGCAGTATTACGCGAACAACTGAAAGAAGCCAATACGCGCGCCAATGAATTGATGATTGGCGACATTAGTGATGCCGAACAAATTAAGCGTCGAGTCTTAGCGATATTATTTCTTGCCGCAGTTTCTGTAGTATATTTTTTCGTGTTTCGCAAGATTTTCCGTATTTTCACTCCACCTGCCAGTGATGGTGTTAATCAACTGCGCTGGGGTTTTCGGAAATATTTTTGGGCCTATGTGCTATTAATTCCCGCGGTATTGACGATTTTGATCTGGAGTTATCTGCCGTTGGCGCGCGGTTCTATTATGGCCTTTTACGATTATAAAATTCTTGGTGAATCAATTTTCGTTGGAGTCGATAACTTTGGTAATCTTTTGATGGATAACATGTGGTGGAGTTCAATTTGGAATGCGATTCGCTACAGTTTATTGGTTATCGCCATGACTTTTTTACCACCGATGATTCTCGCGATTTTACTTCAAGAAGTACCGAAAGGAAAACTTATTTTCCGTATGATTTACTATATGCCCGCGGTTATTTCTGGATTAGTAACGATGCTGTTGTGGAAACAGTTTTACGAACCCTCGGAATTTGGCGTTTTAAACCGGCTTGTTCTACAAATTCCAGCCATCGGTTTTATCGGTATTGGTATTGTGATGCTACTGATCTGTCTAGCGTTTGCCAAACGGCTCTGGTTCTATCAGATGTGGCTTCCCCTGTCGCTATTTGTCATCGCCGGCGTAATTCTGCTGTTTTCATTCAGCGCGCTGGCACGACCGGTGCTATTTCCTGGTGGTGAAACCTGGACTCAGTCTTTCATGGCGTTTTTTCCGCGACTTTTAAAATGTAACAGCGAACCTTATCGCTGGTTGTTCAACCCAAATACTGCGATGATCTCCTGTGTTGTGCCAATGGTTTGGGCTGGAATGGGACCAGGTTGCCTAATCTACTTGGCGGCTTTAAAAGGGATCCCAGAGGATTACTACGAAGCCGCCGACCTCGACGGCGCGACTTTTATTGATAAAATCCTTTTTGTCGTATTCCCGACTTTGAAGGCACTTGTTGTCATAAATTTCGTTGGTGTATTTATAACCTCGTGGTATGCGTCGACCGGCAATATTCTGGTCATGACTGGTGGGGACGCAGCGACAAAAACCGAAACTGCAGGACTTTTCATTTGGTACAAAGCATTTACTTATCTAGGTTTTGGCCCTGCTACCGCTGCCGCTTGGATGCTGGCATTTATGCTGATCGGATTTACGGTTTACCAATTACAGATCCTGTCAAAAGTTGAATTCCGCGCTGGCGGCGCGAAAAAATAGGAATGGACGAAGCAATATGGGCATAATATCCACAATCGGCAGACGAAGTCTTAGAGTTCGCGTTCTGATTTTTTCTATTTATCTATTGCTAGCAATCGGCGCATTGTCAATGATTTATCCATTCTGGCTGATGATTACTGGCACTTCAAAAAGTGGCGTTGACAATGCCGACATGGCGTTAATTCCCAAATACCTTTACGATGACACTGCGTTATATCGTAAATCAATCGAAGGTATTTTTAATGAACGTTTACCGGATGCCCAAATGGTCTACGATTTCCCCATTACCGAATTTCGTACGATTGAACCGCCACGGCAGATACGCAAAAACTTGGTTCGGGATTGGGAACTATTCATTACTGAAAAAGAATACCCTTTCTATTATTTCATGCTCGGATACAGTGAGGTGTCTATATCACGCAATACTTGTCCAGCAAATTTACGCGCATTCAAGAAAATAATGTATGAACGCTACAATGGCGATATCGATGCTTTGAATGTGGCCTCTGGAACCGACTTTGTGGCATGGCCTAACTTTACCATACGTGAATCAACTCATGAAAATCGTCGCCTGATGCCAAATCCACGGATTTCGTTGATGGTTGAATGGTATAAATTTAAAGATGCCAGCCCTCTTCATGAACGCGTTTACTCCACATCTTCAGGATATTACATTGCGGGCTATTTACAACCGCTGTTCAGCAAAGATATCGCCATTTACAATGCCGCACATAACACCAAATATGCTTCCTATGACGAACTCACGTTTTCACGCGTTTATCCGCAAAATAAGACTATGGAAGAACGCAAAGACTGGGAGTTTTTTGTTAGAAATATTCTCAATCTACTTTGGGTTCAGGTTGACGCGTCCGCAGTCAATGATTTTCGTTCTTTCTTAAAGGTAAAATATCAAAAAATTGACAACATTAATCTCGCTTATGGTTCAAAATATAAATCTTTCAGCGAAGTGCCGATGGTGGAACGTGTTCCCTTCTCCGGCGCAATCTTGGCCGACTGGAGTAGTTTTGTACAGGGTTGGCAAGATCCGATCACCCAAAAAACCTATCAAGCTCCAGTCAAAAGTCTCTCAATTCACAGCATCGAATTCGATTTTCAAAACTATCTACAAGAAAAATTTAAGACCCTTGAAAATATTAATAAAGAATACGGTACAAACTTCGCATCCTTTGACAGTATTTCTCCACCACAGTACGAATATCATTACCAAGAAATACTTGAAAATAAAACTTTCCTCCGTTTTGAATTTTCCGTGCGTAATTTTATCGCGGTAAATGACTATATTCTGCTGCATGGCCGAGGCCTGATGAATACCGCTATTTATTGCTTCCTAGCGGTGCTTTGCGCACTGATCGTCAACCCGCTCGCGGCCTACGCGTTAAGTCGTTTCCAGCCACCGTCGGCGTACAAAATATTGCTGTTTTTAATGTTAACCATGGCCTTTCCACAAATGGTTACCCAAATTCCAAACTTCTTAATGCTCCGCGAACTTGGACTTCTGAACACCTTTGCGGCTCTTGTTTTGCCAGGACTGGCGAACGGCTACCAAATATTTCTACTGAAAGGTTTTTTCGATTCACTGCCCAAGGAACTTTATGAAAGCGCGATGCTGGACGGTGCCAGTGAACCCCGCATCTTTTTGCAATTAACCATGAATTTGTCTAAACCGATTTTGGCGGTTGTTGCTCTTCAAGCTTTTACTACGGCATATTCCAACTTCATGATGGCCCTACTGATTTGCCAGGATCGCAATATGTGGACGATCATGCCGTGGTTGTATCAGCTACAAATGTCTAGTTGTGAAGGAATTATTTACGCATCGCTAATCATGGCCTCAATCCCTACATTCCTAATCTTCATGCTCTGTCAAAATATAATCATGCGCGGCATCGTAGTCCCAGTCGAAAAATAAGAGATTTGGAGTTATAGCAGAAATATGAGCTTGAAAAAGCAAAAAGAGAGAGCATATTACATTTCCATTTTAAATAGGCCGGAATAGCTCAGCGGTAGAGCAGTTGATTTGTAATCATCAGGTCGTCAGTTCAATCCTGACTTCCGGCTCCATATCTCACCAAATCCCAAAACATTTAGCGCAATTTTGATTCATTCCCAATCTCTAATTCGTGCTATAAATTAGCGCGCGCATTATGCGCGCGTGAATTAAGAACGGAAGTTACAAACTATTTACGTTACGGGCGTATTTC
>DLIO01000063.1:0-8434 GCA_002483765.1 Lentisphaeria bacterium UBA7640
TTAACCCTTAACCCTTAAAACTTAACCCTTAAAACTTAATCCTTAAAACTTAATCCCTGTATTAGTGTTAATTCGTGAAATTAGTGGACAAAAAACTCCCCTCCCATTTTTCCGTGCCTTCCGTGTTTTCCGTGGTTAAATTCCCTTTTTTGTGCTTTTCGTGGTTTTCGTGGTTAATTTTCCCTGCGCGCAACTTTTTAATTCTATTTGAAATAAGGGGTTTCTCGGTTAATTTAAAATATACATTTTAACTGGCTTTGGCCTTTGGGAGAATTTAATGGCTCATCAACTTACCCTTGCCCAACTGGAATCTTATCTCTGGGGCGCTGCTGATATACTTCGAGGCAATATGGATGCCTCTGAATATAAAGATTATATTTTCGGAATGTTGTTCCTCAGGCGTTTGTCTGATGCTTTTGATGAAGCACGTGAAAGCATTATCTCATACTACCAAAATGAAGGTTATTCTCTGCCGGACGCTCAGGAGATGGCAGAAGATGAAGACGAATATGGTAAAACTTTTTTTATTCCCGAACGCGCTCGCTGGGAGAATTTAAAAACTCTGAAACACGATATTGGCGCGGAGATGAATAAAGCGACTGAAGCGATTGAAGAATACAATCCTTCGCTTGAAGGTGTGCTCGCTTCGATTGACTTCAATATCAAGAGAAAATTGCCCGATAATAAACTTCGCGACCTGATTAGTCATTTCACTAAACATCGTTTGCGCAATGTCGATTTTGAATCTCCCGATTTTCTTGGCGCCGCTTATGAATATCTTATTAAACAGTTCGCCGATAGTGCCGGCAAGAAGGGTGGTGAATTCTACACGCCGCCAAGTGTGGTGAAATTGATTGTTGAACTGCTTGAACCGCAAGTGGGAATGAAAGTCTATGACCCGACTTGTGGTAGTGGTGGCATGTTAATTCAATGCCGCAACTTTATTAAAAACCACGGTGGCGATGAGTCGAATGTTGCACTTTATGGGCAAGAGATGAATCTTTCCACTTGGGCGATTTGCAAGATGAATATGTTTCTTCACGGCGTTTATGACGCCAGTATCGCCAAAGGTGACACTATTCGCGATCCCAAACATACCGAAGGTGGCATTTTACGAACCTTCGATCGCGTGATCGCTAATCCGCCATTCTCATTGAGTAATTGGGGTCTTGAAGAAGCTGAACACGATGGTTTTGGTCGGTTTAAATACGGTTTGCCGCCCAAAGGGCAGGGCGATCTGGCATTTGTGCAACACATGATTAGTTCGATGAATGCCGAGGGCATGTGTGGCGTGGTGATGCCGCACGGCGTGCTTTTCCGTGGCAGCAAGGAGAAACAGATTAGGCAGGGAATGCTTGAAGATGATCTACTGGAAGCGGTAATTGGTCTTGCCCCAAATCTGTTCTACGGCGCGGGTATTCCAACTGCAATATTGATCCTGAATAAAAATAAACCAGCCGAACGGAAAAAGCGCGTGCTGTTTATCAATGCCGAACTCGAGTTTGAAGAGGGCAAAGCACAAAACTATCTGCGTGAAAACCATGTTGCGCAGATTGTTTCAACTTTTAAAAACTACGCAGAACTAAGACGCTATTCGCGCGTGGTTGAGCTCGCCGAGATTGCTGAAAACGATTTTAACCTCAATATTCGTCGCTATGCCGATACTTCACCGCCGCCGGAACAATTCGACGTGAGAGCGGTGTTAAACGGGGGTATTCCAGTTTCTGAAACCGTCGCCGATTATATCCAGGAAACATTGCAAGATTGTGATTTGAGTTGCGTATTCGAGCGCGTTGATGAATATTACTACAAATTTAAAGACGCCATCAAAACCAAAGAACAGATTGCCGAATATGCGAATGGCCTGAGTTCTGAAGTAATTTCCCAGCTCGAACGCTGGTGGGATAAATACCAAATCACACTGAAAGATATTGAAGCCGAATACAAAGCAGCCGACGCAGTAATGAAACAGTATCTCGAGGAATTAGGATATGAGTGAAATTCCGGATGGATGGACCATTTCTTCAGTCAATAAATTATCGAAAAATGGTTTGTTTTCCGATGGTGACTGGGTTGAAAGTAAAGACCAAGACTCACTTGGAAAAAATAGACTAATCCAGTTAGCCGATATAGGCGATGGTATATTTTTAAATAAATCATCTCGCTTTCTTAATGATGAACAGTTTTCGAGATTAGGGTGTACTGAATTGAAGGAAGGCGATATTCTTATTGCAAGAATGCCAGAGCCATTAGGTCGAGCCTGTTTATTTCATTCGAGAGAACAAAAATGCGCCACTGTTGTAGACGTTGCGATAATAAGATTAAATAATGTTGATAATTTCTGGTTAATGTCTGCTATAAATGCACCTGCTTTTAGGCAAGAAATCATTAAGAATGCAAGTGGAACAACCAGAACACGAATTTCTAAATCAATTCTCGGTAATATTAAAATTCCACTTCCCCCACTTTCGGAACAGAAAAAAATTGCAGAGATATTGAGTTCGGTGGATAGAAATATTGAAGCGACTGAAAAATTGATTGCCAAATTATCCGAACTAAAAGAGGCCTTGATGCAGGAACTTTTCACCAAAGGGATCGGACACACCAAATTCAAAGACAGCCCACTTGGAAAAATCCCCGAAGAGTGGGAAGTGGTGCGGCTAGGTGATATTAGCAAAATAAATCCTAGACTAGAACAAAAGCCCACACCTGATTTTAAAGTATCTTTTGTTCCAATGGATGCTGTAAGCAACGATGGGAGACTCACATATGCGATAGTAAGGAAATATAGTGAAGTTTCAAAAGGATTTACGTACTTTCAAGATTATGATGTTTTATTTGCAAAAATTACTCCATGTATGGAAAATGGAAAAGGAGCACTAGTTCATGGGCTAATGAATCATATAGGATTTGGTAGCACAGAATTTCATGTATTAAGAGCCACACAAAAAACTACTAGTGAATTTGTTTATCATCTAGTTAATTGGAAAAACTTCAGAATTGAAGCTGAGTCAAATATGACCGGGTCGGCTGGGCAAAGACGTGTCCCTACAGATTTTTTGAAATTATATCAAATGGCTTTGCCGCCATTAAAGGAACAAAAACAAATTGGCTCAATTCTATCCGGTAACGACTCCAAGATTGAAAAAGCCAAGACACGTCTAGAAAAACTAAAAGATATGAAAAAAGGTTTAATGCAAGATTTATTAACTGGGAAAATAAGGGTTTGATATGAAAGTTTTTACGAATGCGTTCGAGATGGAGTATTCTGATAGAGTTGGATTCAATATTAGTGAATTTTGGGATTACTTGATTTCAAAATCAGGAGATGAGTTTTCTTTTGGTGGTTCCAAAAGGTTGCTTTATGTCCACGAATATTCCACATATTATGCCTGTTTGTTCATTACTATTCGTGATGAACGAACATTTTGCTCATTAAAACGAGGCGAAGAACTCTCCATGAGTGTTGAGCATCTTGATGGAAATGCAGACTTCATGGACTTCAACTTTTTTGTTGCCAGTAAAATTGAAATCAATAATTGCAAGTTTAGAGGACTTTATCAGAGTTACAGACGTTCATGTAGTCTTATCCGATTCAGTATTTTTTTTGAGAGAATGTTTAGAGATTTTTACAACAAAAAAATGAGGGAGATAGTTAATTCCATAAAGATTAAAGATGTAGTGGCTGAAAGTACGGCAAAAAGGCGTGCAGGAAGAATTTTGCGTGGTAAATTAAAAGTTATCCCACTAGTTAGTCGTTCAAGTTTCCAAGAGCTTATTAGCCATTTGTCTGAAATTCGTTCTTTTAGATATGAATACAGCGTTTATAATGATAGAGAAGGAATTTTTATACCAGCACGAGATATTGTAAAGTCAAAGATCGAGGAGATAAGGTTTCGTCAAGGTGAGGTTCAGCGTGTAAAAAATGCTATTATTTCGGTTGTTAGAGATAATCCCGGAGGATTTTCATGGGGAACAGTAATAGGTCGTGGTGAGGATGGAAGGGAGTTTAGCTTTAAATTGGATATAAACAAGAACGATTTTGGAGTTGAAGAGTTTGATGACGTCACGGCAAAATTACCATCTGGCCCCTTGTCTGAATTTTATAGATCTGCAATTTTTCAGGATTTAATACAAATAATCACTGATAACGATGATATTTTCGGAGACCATGAATAATGAATTGGGAGTCGTTTATTGAGTTGTATGTCCAGCAACTAAGAATGCCCTTATTTTCAGGGCTCTTCAGTGTTGCTGGATTTCTTTTTGCAATGGAAACATTTATTATTGTGAAGATGAAAGAAGGATTATATGACTCGGATGAATATCAGTGCTTGATTAAGAAAAAAAGAAAACGTGACCCAAAACATTCATTTTATGGTGGGTTAAGACGTTTGAGTCGTTTGTTAACTGGAGCAGTAATTGTTGCAATACTTGCTTCTATTTCTCAAATTATCTTTGGCTTTTATGAAGTCTTATGGTCAATTTTAATCGCGGTTGGAATGGGAGTATTTGCATTGGCAACTTTAGTTACTGCCATTGTATTTTCAAGTATAAATCTACATGTCTGGTTTGTTCAGTTAGAGAGAATTGCGGTAAAAAAAGCAAATGAAGATTCTAAGATAGAGAATGGCGATGCCCCAGAGTTGGATGAAAAATGAATGACGAACAGCTAAAAGTTGAAGAACCTTGTATAGTCCAGCTTCAGAAGTTGGGTTATACTTATGTTCATGGTTCTGCGTTGTCGCCGGATGTTGGGGAGAATCCGGAACGGCTCACTTGGCGCGATGTGGTGCTGGGGGTTCGTCTTCGTTCTGCTATTCAGCGAATTAATCCGTGGATATCTGAGGAAAATCTGAACAAAGTGGTTCACGATTTAACGCACATTCAGCAATCTTCGTTGATGGAGGCAAATCAGTCGTTTTCAAAAAACTTGGTCGAATATATGTCATACGAGCAAGATTTGGGCAAAGGGCGAAAAGGTCAGACGGTTAAGATTATTGACTTCGAGCAGATTGAGAACAACGAATTTCTGGTGGTCAATCAATTTAAGGTTCACGGCCCGAAACAGAAAGTTATTCCTGATGTGGTGATATTTGTTAACGGTTTGCCATTGGCAGTAATCGAATGTAAATCTCCATATATCACCAATCCGTTAGAGGAGGGAATTAACCAATTGCGTCGTTATCAGAATCTGCGTTATCCGCAGGAATATGAGGGCGCTGAACGGTTATTCTGGTACAATCAACTGCTGGTCAGCACTTTTTACACTAAAGCTATTTTGGGAACAATCGGCGCGGGCTATGAACATTTCATGGAGTGGAAAGATCCCTATCCATTCCGGGAATTTGAAGATAATCAGCAGTTGGGAATTGATGACGCGCAACAGGCATTGAGTTCGCAAGAGAAGTTGTTAGGCGGAGTATTCAATAAAAAGAATCTGTTGGATATTATTCGCAATTTTATCATTTTTGAGCCAGAAGATGGCAAGATAGTCAAGAAAATATGCCGTTATCAGCAGTTCCGCGCAGTTCATAAAGCGGTAAAGCGTTTACAAGAGGGGAAAAATCGTTACGAAAAAGGTGGAGTGGTTTGGCACACTCAAGGCAGTGGAAAATCGTTGACCATGGTTTTCTTCGCCATGCAGATGCGGAGAAATCCCGAACTGAAAAAATATAAAATTGTTTTTCTCACCGACCGCACCCAACTGGATCGGCAGTTGACCGCAACCTTTGGACGTTGTCAAGATGAAACGGTTTATCACGCGCAAAGCGTTAAAGAGCTGAAAGCGTTATTAGCGAAAGACAGCAGTGACCTGATTACCGGAATGATTCATAAATTTCAGACTGATAGCGAATTTGAAGAGATGACTGCGCTTAATGATAGCGATAAGATTGTTATACTGGTCGATGAAGCGCATCGTTCGCACTATTCGGCTCTCGGTGCCAATCTAAACAAAGCGTTGCCCAATGCCCCCAAAATCGCTTTTACTGGCACGCCATTGATAAAGAGTGAGAAGACCAGTAATGAGTTTGGTTCTTATATCGACACTTATACCATTGATCAGTCGGTTGAGGATGGCGCCACGCTGCAAATTCTCTACGAAGGGCGCGAATCGAATACCAAAGTAACTGGCGATTCGCTCGATAAACTTTTTGAGACCTATTTAGCCGATAAAACTCCTGAAGAGAAAGAGGAGATCAAGCGAAGATACGGGAAAGAGCAAGTGGTTCTTGAAGCATCGAAACGCATTGAGATGGTGGCGATTGATATTCTCGAACATTACCGGACGCACATTCAGCCCAACGGTTTTAAAGCGCAGATTGTCACTTCAAGCCGGGAAGCTGCCGTCAGATATAAACACGCGCTCGATAAACTTGGAGCCCCGGAATCAGCCGTAATTATTAGCGGCGACCACAATGATAAACCACATATCGCAGAACATACCAACGCTAGTCAACAAAGAATTTATATCGAACGTTTTAAAAAGAAGATGGCGGAAGACCAACTGTCATTTTTGATTGTCAAAGATATGTTGTTGACCGGGTTTGATGCGCCAGTTGAACAGGTGATGTATTTGGATCGGAAACTGGTTGAACACAATCTGCTTCAAGCCATCGCGCGCGTGAATCGGGTTTCGACTGGCAAGGATCGCGGTTATATTGTTGATTATTACGGGCTGACCGATTATCTGCACGAAGCGCTCGCGGTGTTTAGTTCTGAAGATGTCAAAGGAGCATTAGTGCCAATTAAGGAAGAGTTGCCCAAACTTCAGATGTATCACACCAAGGCAATGGCATATTTTCATGCTGTAAAGATGACCGATTTAGATGCGTGTATTGACGTGCTTAAAGATGAACAGATTCGTTCGAGTTTTATGTTGGACTTCAAAAGATTTATGAAGATGATGGATATTATTTTGCCCAAAGCGGAAGCGTCGCCATTTATCGCGGATATGCGACTGCTCGGTAAAATTGCCAATGGCGCAAGGAACCGCTATCGTGATGACCAGTTGGCTATTGCCGGCTGTGGCGAAAAGGTGCGCGCATTAATCGACGAACATATCTACTCAACCGGAGTTGAATCGAGAATTAAACCGATCGATTTAGTGTCTGAGGATTTTGAACCGTATGTCGCTTCGCTGAAATCCCCAAAAGCACAGGCCAGCGAAATCGAACACGCCATTAAACATCATATCACGGTAAACCTTGAACAAGACCCTGAATATTATAAAAAACTCAGCGAACGCTTGAAGGATATTCTCGAAAAACAGCGCGATAATTGGGAACAGTTATTATTAGAATTGCAAGAGGTTAGAGGCGATATTGAAACCAAGAGAAAATCAGAGGCCGAAGGGCTGGGATTGAGTAAACAGGAATATGCTTTCTACGGGATTTTGAAAGCTGAACTCGGCATCGAAGAACCCAATGAAGATGAACAATTTGCTATGCTTGAAATTTCATCCGCAATCTTCGATATGTTAAGAGAACGAACCGCCATTGTGGAGTTTTTCAAAAAAGAGGCCGAAGTGAAAAAACTAAGGCGCGACCTCAAACGAATGTTGGTCAGATTGGTCAAAGATCCGAAGATAAACCGAGTGATTATTGAACGTTATCTTGAACTTGCGAAGGTGAGTTTTGGTCGTCAGTAAATCTATATTTGATTACAAAGTTATCCGACGTGAGCGCAGAAAGACGGCATCACTGCAGGTTTCGCCAACCAATGAAGTCAGTATAATTGTTCCCAAAGAACTCTCTGATGAAAATATTGAGCGCATTATCAAACGTAAAACCCCGTGGATTATCAGTAAGCTGAAATTCAATGAAGAGGTTCAGTATCCGCACAAAGCCAAAGAATATGTCAGCGGTGAATCATTTCCATATCTCGGCAGAAATTATCGCTTGAAAGTTATTGCAGGAAAAGCGGATACCGTCGGACTGCTGAATGGACGTTTTGTCGTGACGGTTAAAAAACGAACCGCAGATGCGACCGATCTCGTCATTAAAGAACTGTTAACTCAGTGGTATATCGAACACGCCGCATCAAAACTAAAAGAACGCCTTAAACGTTACGAAGAGCGAATTGGCGTATTATCCAATGGCAAGATTAAGATTAAGTCGCTCAAACGCCAATGGGGCAGTTGTACTAAAGATGGCACGATGAACTTCAACTGGCGAATAATTATTGCGCCAATATCGATAGTGGATTATGTGGTGGTTCACGAACTTTGTCATCTCATTCAGCATGATCATTCAAAAGAGTTCTGGCGTTTGCTGAAGCGCGTAATGCCCGACTACCAAGAACGCAAAGAGTGGTTAAGAATAAACGGCGCACTCCTAGATTTGTGAAATGCAGTTGGGAGTCTAACCACGAAAAACACGAAAGCCACGAAAAAAAGAGAGGGAAGGGGGTTTTTTGTCCACGAATGACACTA
>DLIO01000063.1:8608-9098 GCA_002483765.1 Lentisphaeria bacterium UBA7640
ATGACACTAATGGTCACGAATGGGGAAAGGGATTTTTTGTCCACGAATGACACTAATGTTCACGAATGGGGAAAGGGGATTTTTTGTCCACGAATGACACTAATGTTCACGAATGGGGAAAGGGATTTTTTGTCCACGAATGACACTAATGGTCACGAATGAGGAAGAGAAGAAAATATTTATTAGTGTTAATTCGTGAAATTCGTGGACAAAAAAGTTTTAGTTGAAAATGCTTCTGGTTCACGACTGTCACTAGCGGTCACGAATGCTGGAGAAAACGACGTAATCAATCTCTTTAATTCGCGCGCGCATAATGCGCGCGCAAATTGAAATCTTATGTTACGTTATTATTTTACTCAATGTGGATGCTTATTAAAATGACATTTTTTCAAAATTGTATTTTGAATTAGCGGAAGAAGGGATGTTGTCCACGAATGACACTAATGGTCACGAATGAGGAAGAGAAAAAAATATTTATTAGTGTTAATTC
>DLIO01000063.1:9243-14805 GCA_002483765.1 Lentisphaeria bacterium UBA7640
AACTCTCCAACTCTCCAACTCGCATGGCTTAGAAGTTTTTTATTCTGGCGGAGGCGCCGGCTGGCAGGGGTAAACCGATACTGGATGGAATGGTCATTTCGCCTGATTCAATTTGGTTGTTTTTACCAAAATGATCGCGGAGGATATGTTCCAAAATCAATGGTGAAAAACCGGGCGAATGACAACTTAGTATGACGAAATATGGTTTGGTGGTGTCAATCAGTGAACGGCAGTTGCACATCAATTCTTCTAAATGCTGTTCTATCTTCCAGAGTTGTCCTTTGGGGCCACGTCCGAAACTTGGAGGGTCTAGGGTTAAACCGTTATATTTGACGCCACGGCGGACTTCTCGAGCGGTAAATTTAATAACGTCATCAGCAATCCAGCGAATATTGTCGTTAATTTGTGGGTTGAGTTTTAGGATTTGGCGTCCCCAATCATTCATCCCTTGCGCGGCATCGACGTGACAGACTTTGGCGCCCGCTTCGGCCATCGCCATTGAACCAATACCCGAATATGCGAACAGATTCATAGTATTGGCTTCACCACGCATCGCGCGGATATTGGTTTTGAGCCAATCCCAGTTTTCATGTTGTTCAGCAAAAAAACCGAGATGTCCAAAATTGGTCGGTTTTATCAGGATTTTGAACCCGGCATATTCAAGTTCCCAGCTTTCAGGAATGCCGCCGTTCTGTTTTTGCCATTTACCGCCGCCGCTGGAATTGCGTTCAAAAATACCCTGCGCCATATCCCATTCTTTTTTGGGTAAAGTTGGTTTCCAGAATGCATTGAGTGCTGGGCGGATGATTCGATATTCGCCGGCTTGTTCTAGTTTTATCAGGTTTCCGGAATCGAGTAATTGGTAGGTTTTCGACTTCATTGGTCTTGCTGGTGTCCTTGGGTAAAGCGGTAGTTTTCAGCTCCGGCATTATAAACTATTTCGCCGCAGCGTACCGTCATTAGCGGTAGATTGGTTGTTTTTGAGAAGATCGCGAAATCGGCACGTTTGCCTGGCTGAAGATTGCCACGGTCGGTGATGTTTAGGGTGGCTGCGGGATTAATCGTAACGCAAGCGGCCGCGCTGGTGGCTTTCATGTGTGAATATGAAGTCAGTTCGCGCCAGCTGCGATCAAGTAGTTGAGTGGTTCCAGCTAAGACCCCTTTGGTGGTGCGTGATGAGCCGTTTTTGACTACGATTTCAGTTGGGCCTATGGTGTAATTGCCATCAGGTAAACCAGCGGCTTGTACCGCATCGCTGATGCCGATCACTTTGCCAATGGGTTTACAGCGACATGCCATATCAACAATTCGCGGATTCAGATGCATACCGTCTAGGATTAACTCAATGGCGACGCGTTCATCGGTTAGCGCCACACTGGTTAAGCTTTGGTCGCGTTGATGTAGTGGTGGCATGCCATTAAAAAGATGGGTTACGCAACGCGCTCCTGCGTCAATCGCGCGCAGAGTTGATTTGTCGTCAGCAATACTGTGACCCATTGATGGTAAAATATTATTCTCAATCAACAATTCTACTAATTTTTCTGAGTTTTCTAGCTCGGGTGCAAAGGTCATTTTGATCAATTTGCCGGCGGCGGCCGCAATAAATGCGCGGACCAACCCGAGGTCAATCTCTTTCATACTGTCATGCATCATGGAACCGGCCTTCAGGCGGTTTAAAAATGGCCCTTCCATGTGGATTCCGAGTGCTTCTGCGCCAGGCGGAGTGCTGGCGCATAACTTTCCCAACACATCAAGGTTCGCAATCATGGCATCAGTGGAATCCGCTACCACGGTTGGGACGAAACTAGTAACGCCACGTTGCGCCAATGTCGTACTCATTTCTGCGAACATCTCGGGTTGAGCAACCGCTTGTGAAGAATCAAATCCGCCAGCACCGTGGATATGGCTGTCGATAAAGCCAGGCGTGATGTAGGCATCCTCAAATTCGTAAATATCGACATCTTTATCGCGAGTAAAAGCGGAGACTCCACCAATCGCCAAGATTCGATCATTGTCCTGCAACACCGCGCATTTGTCCAATACTTTCAGTGGCGTCAAGCAGTAATCTACCGTATATAAGACCCGTTTTCTTACCACAGCATTTTTTTTCATAAAAAGCTCCAACTTTCATCATAAATTAAGATTGCTGAATATACCGCGAAACTGAGGTGATTGCAATATCTTAATAACCGATTGACTTCGGTTTAAAATGCAAAACCATCGGCACTCGTGGAGTTGTTTCGAGACGAATCCACTGAGTGCGGTTGTTCAATGATTTTGGTATGAGTCGAACGTCCCTTGACGATAATTGCCGGCACTGGACAGGCATTTTCACAAGCCCCGCAACCTAAACAACTCTCTGGCCTCATTCGCGGCACCGAAACATGGCCCGCGCCTTTTGGCGAGTCTGCCATGTAAACTGCAGAAACTGGACACACTTCCGCGCAGGCGCCGCAAGCTTTATTCTCTGCGAATGATACACAGGTATTTTCATTGATGTTAGCCAAACCGATACTGATCTGTTGTTTTTTCTCCAATGGTAACGGCATGATGGCGCCGTTTGGGCAAATTTGACCGCATTTATTACATTCAAACGCGCAGTAACCGACGCTGAACTTCATTACTGGTTGTTGAATCCCAGAAATTCCATACTGTAATAGTGAAGGGCGCAAAACTCGTTCCGGGCAAGCGTTAACGCAGAGTTGACAACCAGTGCAGGCGGCGTTGAAACGCGCGACTGAACCCGCCCCAGGTGGCGCTATCGCTTTGTTTTCGTCAGCTTTTATTAATTTATCAGTGGCTCCTAGAACTGGAACCGCGCACACCGCAGCCGTAGTCATAATAATAAAGTCACGTCTGGTCATTGGGTCGGCAGGGATAGTTAATTGGGTTTCAGACGCAGGTTTTGGCACAACTGCTTGACCTTTCAAAAAACCATAGCTAATCGCATTAGTCGGGCATTTACTCGTGCAGGAAAAACAGACCACGCAGCGCGCTGGGTCAACCGTGAAGTTTTTTAGGTCAAGACATTCCGCTTTGCAAGCGGTGCCGCACTGACCGCACGATATACATTTAGAACGATCGATTTTGATGCCGAAGAATGAAAACTTCGCCAGTATCGATAAAATCGCACCGACTGGGCAGAGCGAATTGCAGTAAAATCTTCCTCGGGCAAATACCAAAGCCGCTAATCCGACTAATTGCAACAGTGCCAATAACATTGCCGATATCTCTAGCGCCATCGGCAATGGACGCAGAAAAATATCAAAATAACTGCAAACTACTAGCACCAAATGCCAAAATTCTGAAGCCGCCGGTTCAATTAGGTTATGGCCCAAGCGTCCGGCCAGCGCAAACGGTTCCAGCAGTATAATCAAAAACCGTATGCCTATTGCTCCGAGTAGCAGGGTTGCCATCGGCACTGCCCAACGAATCAATTTGTTGCTTTCACGAAATTTGAATTTGCGTTTACGGCGAATAAAAATATCCTGAACTGTTCCGAGTGGACAAACGGACGAACAATAAACGCGTCCAAAAATCACTGTGATCAGTGCAATCAGGATTAGCGGGATTAAAATTTTTCCAGTTGATGAGTATTGTTGGAGTGCCGGAAAAAATTGGACTAATGAAATCTTCTTGAGGATTACATTGCCATTTTCGCCCGGTAAAATCAATCCGACCATAAATAGTGCCAAAAATGCACCACTAATAATAATTCTAAAAATACGCATCAAATTAGACACTCAGTTTGATTATTTTTATTTTTTTCAAATCACTCTCTCCTAATCCAGCTGCGTGTGCCAGTGGAATATAACCAACTTGATTGGGTTTGACCATCTTCCACGCGATCGATTGGATTTCTCCAACCGCGTCTAAGGCGACGATGTCCGTCGATGCAAAAAGCATTTTTGGCATAATTGACTCGGCGCGGCGTTTTCCCGACGGTCCACCTTTAGTCATCACTCGGTAGGCATCCATGATGTTTAAATCAGGTTTGCGGAATAACGGAAAATCTGCCACGCATTGATCCACGCCGTTACTGTGGTAATAACGACGATCTTCAACGCAACCCATCAGGTTTTTTAAGCCCATAGTTAAACGCGTTCCACCATGGTTTTTCATTACTGGAACATTGATAAAAACATCACACTCTTTAACCATTTTCAGCACTCGCGTGTTTTTTAATATTTTTGCGCCGGGTATTTCGACCTCTTCAAACATCGAAGGAACCCCTTTTACGACGGCAAAAATCGCACCGGCTTCTTCAGCCGCCGCTCTCACTCCGCTAGTTTCGCAAGCTTCACGGTCAATATTGTGATCCATCACATAAACCTTGGCAGCACCGGCAGCTAAACATTGTTCCACAATACGTTTGACTAGGGCAGGGTGGGTATTTGCTCCACTATCTGGCGCGCAATCCCAGGACATGTTGGGTTTGATTAAGACGGTTTGCCCTTTCTTTACAAACTTCTTCATGCCACCAAGTGCTTCGATTGCTTGGTCGAACATCACATCGGGTTCGCCACCCTTGACTGCCGCTAAAACTGAAGTTTCGCCGGAAACCGCGGTTTCCTGGTTTTTAGTCGATTCGGCTGCCCAAACACCGGTTTTTCCCAGCATTAAAGTCAATCCGGCAACCCCAGCAGCTGCAGCGCCTTTCTTGAAAAACTCACGTCGATCCATAAAAACCTCCTTGATAATCCATAGATTATTGTTCAGAATCCTTTTTATCTTCATCTTTCGACGAACTCTCTTGACCCTCTTTTAAACCTTTTTCAAATTCTGATTTTGCTTTGCCGAGCGAACGCGCAAAACGGGGAATTGCCGATGCTCCAAAGAGTATCAGAATCACCACGATCACCGCGATCAACTCTCCACCGCTAAGCATGGCGGGAACTACGAGATTAGTAATTGTCATTTTTGTCATCCTCCTCTGGCTTGGTTTCAGCCATTTTTTTTAAATCATTCTTCATTCGGTTTAATTCGCCGAACAAGCGCCCAACTTTACGGAAAAACTCCGGCAACTCCTCTGGTTTGATAAAGACTATCATCACCAAAAGGATAATTAAAATTTCGCTAAGTCCAAGAGAAAACATCTTATAGCTTCTCCTCGCCCCAGCCGAAAATCACTGCCAGCAAAATTGATAAATAATAAAGTACAGTCAATGGTAATGCCACTGCTAACTGCGAAACAATATCTGGAGGCGTAATTACTGCCGCTACTATGAATAATAAAACTACGACATGACGCCCATATTTCAACAGTCCGCGCCGAGTCAAAAAATTCATCGACATCAATGTGGTTAAAATTACCGGTAGTTGAAACACTAACACAACAATCAACATAAACTGCAATACGTAAAAAATATTTTGCTCAAAACTTAACAATAATCCGACTCGGCGCGGAATAAATTCAGCCGCAGTCATAAATTTAATACACAGCGGCACAATTCAGTAGTAAGCGTAAAGCGCGCCACTCACGGCAAGGATTCCGCCTGACGCCAGCGCACCGGCGATAAAATAACGTTCGCGCGTCTTCAAACGGATTTTCCTGAAAGAAGT